>NKIE01000237.1 GCA_002256055.1 Pseudomonas sp. PGPPP3
ACGGTTGGCAGTGAGGTGCGCGATCTGCACTTTGCCTACAACGACGAGCCGGTGCTGGACGGCCTCAACCTGAGCATCGCGCCGGGCGAGAAGGTCGCCATCGTTGGTGCCAGCGGTGGTGGTAAAAGCACCCTGGTGCAGCTGCTGCTTGGGCTCTACACGCCACAGGCCGGCAGCATCAGTTTTGGTGGTGTCAGTCAGGAGCAGGCCGGCCTGGCGTGTATCCGCGAGCATGTCGCGGTGGTGCTGCAACACCCGGCGCTGTTCAACGACACCGTGCGCGCCAACCTGACCATGGGCCGCGAGCGCAGTGATGAGGCGTGCTGGCGCGCCTTGGAAATCGCCCAGCTGGCCGAGGCTATCCGCGTGTTGCCGCAAGGCCTGGACAGCATCGTCGGCCGCTCCGGTGTGCGCCTATCTGGCGGTCAGCGCCAGCGCCTGGCAATTGCGCGGATGGTGCTGGCCGAGCCGAACGTGGTGATCCTCGACGAAGCCACCTCGGCCCTGGATGCCGCCACCGAGTACGCTCTGCATCAGGCCTTGGGGCGTTTCCTCAGCGGCCGTACCACCCTGATCATTGCCCATCGCTTGTCCGCGGTGAAGCAGGCCGACCGGGTGTTGGTGTTCGACGGCGGGCGCATCGCCGAAGACGGCGACCATCAGCAGCTGATCGCCGATGGTGGGCTGTACGCCAAGCTTTACGGGCATCTCCAGCACTGAGTCGCAACTAACGCGTGATCATTGCGGGTTTTGCAAGGTTGCCTTGCGCGCTGGCTACTGTTTGCCCGTTGTGCACCTGCCTAGAGTGGCGACCTTCCTGTGCATGTCGCCAGGTCTGGAGGTCGCTATGCGTAAATTGCCCACTCGTTCTTGTCGCGCCGTCATTTTGGCCCTTGGCCTGCTGACGGCCGGACCGCTGTTTGCTGCTCTGGATGAGCCCAGTCATGCGCAGTTGCGCGTGCTTGATAGCCGCCCCGATGCAGCAGGTGAGCTGATTTATCAGGGCGCCACCTATGCCCAGGATCGGCCCGATCAGCCGCCGCTCTTTCGCTATGAGCGACGCGTACAAGAGGGCGCCGAAGGTCTGTTCGCCACCCACTTAACCCGCGAGCCGGATGGGCGGCTGATCATCGTCGAGTCGGCACAGGTCACGGCAGACTATGCCCTGCAAGCGTTTACGGTGGTTAATCAACAGAACGACTTCAGCGGTTCGGTGCACGTCAGTGCCGATGGTCGTCACCTGCGCTACCGGTTGTACGAGCAGGGGCAGTGGAGCAGTGCTGAGGAGAAGGTCAGCAGCCCGGTGCTCAGCGGGCCGTCGCTACATGGCTTTATTTACCAGCATTGGACTGCATTGGTGGCCGGACAGAGCTTGCCCGTGCGCTTTATCGTGCTGCGCGAAAAACAGACTTACGGTTTCACTGTTCGCTACGACGGCAGCGTTGACGGACAGGCCCATTTTTCGTTGACCCCCAGTAGCTTCTGGGTCGGTCTGGTTGTTGCGCCGTTGCGACTGACCTTCAGTGCCAAGGATAAGACCCTGTTGCGCTACGAAGGGCGCGTGCCGCCGCAGCAGACGGTGGCTGGCAAGCATGAAGATTTGGATGCACGCGTTGAGTATTCGAACGTGGCCGCGAGTTATCGCTAGGCGCCGATCAGAGTGCGCCGCTGAGCCACGGATCGTTGCGATTTCCACCGAATGTCTGCAGGAGGAAATCGATAAATACTCGGCTGCGCGCGGGGACGTATTTACGTGTTGGCATGGCTACGTAGAGGTTTAACGTCGTGCCGCGCCAGTCTGGCAGGAGTCTTTGTAGGCGCCCTTCGCGGAGCGCTTGAGCGCTGACAAACGATGGCAAGCCGGCCACCCCCAGGCCGGCCAAGGCGGCCGCAAAGATCAGTTCAATCTGAGGCGTGGACAGCAAGATGGGCGGTAGTGCCAGGCAGATGCTGTCGTTAGCCTGGCCGTCGGATGCATGGCGGTACAGCGTTAGCTCGCGGCGTACGGCGCCGACGGCGGGTAGCAGGCCGGCGTGCTGGAGCAGGTCCTGGGGTTGTTGCGGGCAACCGTGGCGGGCCAGGTAGTCCGGCGCCGCGCAGATAATGAAGGAAGAACAGGCCAGTGGACGCACAATAAAATCGCCCTGCAAGCCTTGTTCGCCGATCGACAGGATCGACACGTCAAAGTTCTCATCGGCAACCTCGACGGCTCCAGGGCTGCTGATTTCCAGATGAATGTCCGGGTACTGCCGATAAAAATCGGGCAATTGGCGCGCCAATTGGTGCACTGCAAAGGCTGGTGGGCAGAGGATTCGCAGGGTTCCGCTGGGGCGCTCTGTGGCGGCGCTGGCCAGGGCGTCGGCGTCATCCAGCTCGGCAAGAATCAACCGTGCGCGCGGTAAGTAAGTCGCGCCAATCTCCGTCAACGCCAGACGTCGGCTGCTGCGGTTGAGTAGGCGAGCACCCAGGTGCTGCTCCAGGTCCGCAATCGCACGGGTCACCACGGCCGGGGCAAGGTCCAGGGCGCGGGCCGCGGCGGCAAAGCTGCCGGAGGCGATGACCTGGGTGAAGATGCGCAGCGAACGCAGTTGATCCATCAGGTTTGCTCCGCAGGTGAACACCGGTAGTGGGTGCTGGTTTTGGATAGGCAGAGTGCCGAGATTTTCTGCGCTTGGCGAATGCTGACTGAACAATGCGAGCTAATGTTTAGCAGTTTAAAAACTAAGCGTAGATAAAACTGGATTTAACTCGGTGAATGCCCGTGTGAGTCTGTACGGCATGAATTGCAAACGGCGTTTTTCTTTGGGCAAGTCGCCTGTCAGCGACCTGTCTGCTCATATCTCTTCAGCCTTCTGGGCGCTCTGGCACTGTCGCCATGCGCGGCCACCTGACGGGGCGCTTTAGCTGTGTGCACGGTTGCAGGCTTTGTCCCTAACCGCCGTCACGCGTCCCCATGATCTCGCCTGACCTTTTGCAGTAAGTGCGCCGCCTACTTGTGCTGCGCCAACAAGGAATACACCATGACCGCTGCCCTGAAACCCGCGATTGCCGCCGCCGAACGCTGCCCGTCCTATTACAGCGCCACCCTCAATAGCGAAACCGATTACCCGACGGTGCAGGGCACTGTGCAGGTTGATGTGGCCATCATCGGTGGTGGTTTTACCGGCGGGGCCACGGCGGTTGAGCTGGCCGAGCGCGGGCTGAAAGTGGCGATCATCGAAGCCAACAAGATCGGCTGGGGCGCCACCGGGCGCAACGGTGGTCAGGTCACCGGCAGCCTGTCCGGCGAAGAGGCGATGCACAAGCAGATGAGCAAGACCCTCGGCAAGGACGTCGATGATTTCATCTGGAACCTGCGCTGGCGCGGCCACGAGATCATCAAGAGCCGGGTGGCCAAGTACGGCATCCAGTGCGATCTCAAACATGGTCACCTGCATGCAGCGATGAAGCCGGTGCACATGAATGAGCTGAACGCGTCCTACGAGGAGGCCGTGCGCCGTGGCATGGGTGATGAAGTCACTCTGCTGGATGCTGAGGGCGTGCGCAATCACCTGCAGAGCGACCTGTACTGCGGCGCGATCAAGAACACCCGCAACATGCACCTGCATCCACTGAACCTTTGCATCGGCGAGGCCAAGGCCGCCGAGAGCCTGGGCGCGCTGATCTTCGAACACTCCGAAGTGCTGGACATCGTGCATGGCGCCAACCCGGCGGTAATTACCGCTCAGGGCCGCGTCGAAGCCAAGCAGGTGCTGCTGGCCGGCGACGTGTACCACAAGCTTGAGCGCAAGAAACTCAAGGGCATGATCTTCCCGGCCATGGGTGGCATCGTCACCACCAAGCCGCTGGGCGACCTGGCCAAGCAGCTCAACCCGCAGGACCTGGCGGTGTACGACTGCCGCTTCGTGCTCGACTACTACCGCATGACCGCCGACGGCCGGCTGCTGTTCGGCGGCGGGGCCAACTACTCCGGCCGCGATTCGCGCGATATCGCCGGCGAGCTGCGTCCGTGCATTGAGCGTACCTTCCCGGCCCTGAAAGGCGTGGAGATCGACTTCCAGTGGAGCTGCGCGATGGGCATCGTGATGAACCGCATCCCGCAGCTGGGCAAAGTCTCGGACAACGTCTGGTACTGCCAGGGCTACTCGGGCCATGGCGTCGCCACCACTCACATCATGGGCGAGATCATGGCCAATGCCATGACTGGCACCCTGGAGAAGTTCGACACCTTCGCCGCCTGCAAGCACATCAAAGTGCCGATGGGCGACGTGTTCGGCAACCCGATGCTGGCGGTCGGCATGTGGTACTACGGCATGCTCGAACACCTGCGTTGATGGTTACTGGAGCCGCGCTTACGGCGGCTCCACGAATTTTGCAGAAGGGGCTTTAGCCGCGGCGCTCGTAACAGGGCGCCGCCGTTAAAGCCCCTTCTGCGTTAGATCGTCGCGTTGATTCGACCTGTGTCGCCGCAGCCCCTATCATGCTCGCCCGGTTTTCTTAGGCTGCGCACGGTTATGACCACTCCTTCCTTGCTGGACATTCTCCAGTCCACCGACATGCTCGAAATCAACGGCTTGCACGCTTGGGAGTTTGTCCTTGCGCCGCAAGCCCTGGTCGCGGCCCAGGCTGCGCTGGCAGCCGGGCAGGGCGGTGATGCTGAACAGCTGTTGTTGCAGATCGAGTGCATGGATGGCCGCACCCGTCGGGTGTGGAAGTTCAGCAGCGCCGCGGTGCTGGCGGCCACGTTCGATGCAGCCAGCCAGTGTTGGAGCCTCAGCGATGCTCATGGCGTGCAGCAGCTGAATAGCCTGAGCGCGATCTCGGCCAGTGCCGACGACGAGTTGGACGATGATGAGCCTGCAGCCAATGCCTGAGGCGCTGGCGCGGCGCAGCACCCTGCATCTGCCCCAGGGTAACTGGGCGACGGTGCTCGATTGCCTGTGCGCGCACTTTCCGGCGATCAGTCGCGAGGTCTGGCTTGACCGCATGGCCCGCGGGCGCGTGCTAGATGCCGAGCAGCAGCCAGTCGGTGCCGAGCACGCTTACAAGGTCGGCCTGCGTATCCATTATTTTCGCGAAGTGCCGAGCGAAATCGTGGTGCCTTTTGTCGAGACCATTCTGTATGCCGATGAGCACCTGGTGGTGGCCGACAAGCCGCATTTTCTGCCAGTCACGCCCTCAGGCGGTTATGTCGAGCAGACGCTGCTGGCGCGCCTCGTGCGCCGTTTGTGCAATCCGGAGCTGGTAC
>NKIE01000238.1 GCA_002256055.1 Pseudomonas sp. PGPPP3
TCAGTACGGCATGAGCGAAGGTGAGCCGGAGTTGCGCGAGCGGATTGCCGAAGAGGCGCGCAAGCTGGGCGTACCCTGCGAGGCGAGCCAGGTACTGGTGGTGTGCGGCTCCCAGCAGACCCTGGACCTGGCCAGCAAGCTGTTCATCGATCCGGGCACCGAAATCCTGGTTGAGGCGCCGACCTACCTGGCCGCGCTGCAGTCGTTTCAGCTGTTCGGCGCCGACTGCCTGACGGTGCCGCAGGAGGCCGATGGCCCCGAGTTGGCGGCACTGCGTGAGCGCTTGGAACAGCACACGCCGGCGTTTGCCTATCTGATTCCGACCTTCCAGAACCCCTCGGCCGTGCGTTACAGCGAAGCCAAACGCGATGCCGTGGCGGCGCTGCTGGACGAGTTCAATGTCACCCTGATCGAAGATGAACCCTATCGCGAACTGGTGTTTGATGAAGGCAGCGCCACGCCGATCGTCAGCCGTCTAAAGCGTGCCAGCTGGATTTACACCGGCACCATGTCCAAGACCCTGCTGCCGGGTCTGCGCGTAGGTTTCCTGATCGCCACCCCGGACCTGTTCCCGCACTTGCTGCGCCTGAAACAATCCGCTGACCTGCACACCAACCGTATCGGCCAGTGGCAGGCCCTGCAGTGGCTGGGTACCGAGCAGTACCACACACACTTGGCCGAACTGCGCGATTTCTACCGTCAGCGCCGCGATGCCATGCAGGTCGCGCTGGAGGAACACTTCGCTGAACTGGCCAATTGGGAAATCCCCCAGGGCGGGCTGTTCTTCTGGTTGACCCTCAAGCAGCCGCTGGATACCCGCACCCTGCTGCAGCCAGCCATGGCGCAGAACGTGGCATTCATGCCCGGTGAGCCGTTCTTTACCGAGCCGGATGCCCATCCGGGGCATTTGCGGCTTAACTTCAGTCATGTCGAGCCGGAGCGTCTGAGCGAAGGGCTCAAGCGTCTGGCTGCCGTTATTCGTCAAGCACAGGCCGCCAACGCGGGCTGATCGGGGAGGGGCTCATGTACAAGGTTTACGGCGATTACCGTTCCGGCAACTGCTACAAGATCAAGCTTATGCTGGAGCTGCTTGGCCTTCCGTATGAGTGGGTGGCGGTGGATATCCTCAAGGGCGAGACCCAGAGCGAGGCGTTCCTGGCCAAGAACCCCAATGGCAAGATCCCGGTGCTGGAGCTGGAAGACGGCACCTGCCTGTGGGAGTCCAACGCCATCCTCAATTTCCTCGCCGACGGCACCGAGTTTCTGCCCACCGAGCCGCGCCTGCGCACCCAGGTGCTGCAGTGGCAGTTCTTCGAGCAGTACAGCCACGAGCCCTATGTCGCGGTGGCACGCTTTATCCAGCTGTATCAGGGGCTGCCGGCCGAACGCCAGAAGGAGTACGAGGAGTGCCATGTGCGCGGCTACAAGGCACTCAAGGTCATGGAGCTGCAACTGAGCCGCACGCCTTACCTGGTGGGTGAGCACTATTCGATTGCCGACATCGCACTGTATGCCTACACCCATGTGGCGGACGAAGGCGGTTTTGACCTCACGCCTTACTCGGCGATTCGTGGCTGGCTGCAGCGGGTGGCCAGCCATCCGCGCCACGTCGGCATGCTCGACTAAGAATGCTGAGATAAAAAACCGGCCAATGGCCGGTTTTTTTATGCCGCTGTTTTTCAGGCAAATTGCTGTTGCAGGTAGCTGGCGATGGCCTTGGACTCATACAGCCAAGTGCTCTGGCCGTTTTCCTCGATGCGCAGGCACGGCACCTGAATCTTGCCACCCTGTTGTTCAAGCTCCAGGCGTGCCTGGGGATCGTTCTTGGCATCGCGCAGGCTCATCGGCACATTCAGTTTGTGCAGAGTACGGCGGGTCTTTACACAAAACGGGCAGGCGCGAAACTGGTACAGGGCCAGGTTAGCCGCTGCCTGGTTCACTTCAGCCTGGGCCTCGGGGCTGCGCTGCATTTTGCGCGGGCGGGTGATGAAGTCGAGGAAGATAATCAGTTGGCCCAGGCCAATTCGTAACGCTTTGATAAGCACTGCCGTGCGCTCCTTGGGTAGTCAATAAGGCGCGCAGCTTACCTGAACGGCCGGCCGCTGGCTGGACAGCCGGTCGGTAGCAGGCAGAAAAAAACCGGCCGCAGCCGGTATTCTCGTTTCGCCGGGTTCAACGCACCAGGCTGAGAAACTCGCTGCGGGTGGCGGCGTTGTCACGGAACTCACCGAGCATCACCGAGGTGACCATCGATGAATTTTGCTTCTCCACACCGCGCATCATCATGCACATGTGCTGAGCTTCGATGACCACGGCCACGCCCAGGGCGCCGGTGACCTGTTGGATCGCCTCGGCAATCTGCCGGCTAAGGTTTTCCTGGATCTGCAGGCGACGCGCGTACATATCGACAATCCGCGCGACCTTCGACAGCCCGAGCACCTTGCCATTGGGGATGTAGGCCACGTGGGCCTTGCCAATGAAGGGCAGCAGGTGATGCTCGCAAAGCGAATACAGCTCGATGTTCTTGACCAGCACCATCTCGCTGTTGTCGGAGCTGAACAGGGCGCCGTTGGTGACTTCTTCCAGGCTTTGCTGGTAGCCGCGACACAGGTACTGCATGGCTTTGGCCGCGCGCTTGGGGGTGTCGAGCAAGCCTTCGCGACCGACGTCTTCGCCGAGTTGACCGAGAATGGCGGTGTAATTCTGTTCCAGGGACATGACTTTTCCAGTAAGCAGTGCAGACGCGCAGGGTAGGGGGCAGGTCGGAGGCTGGCAAGAGATACGCCGTTATTTTTAACCGCCATGTTGGGTGCCAAGTGGCTGTGCTGGCGGCTTTGGCGTCAGTTTTGACCGAAGTCGGCGCTGTTCATTGACGCGCAAGTCGGTACTTTAGAGCAACTACTCTAATAATAAGGCGCAGGCCATGCTCGACGATCTCAACGCCCTTTCTCTTACGCAGATACATGCACGTTATGCCGAGCTGCCAGCCGTGGCGCCACAAGTGCGGTTGGGCACTTGGCGTGCGGCTTTTGTCGGGCCCTGGTGGTTGCGTTTGAGTGCCGGGCCAAGCGTGGCGCTGAGTGGCTTACCGGGCTGGTATGGCAAGCGCTTCAGCACGCCAGAGGCCGCGGTCAACCTGCTGCGCTGCAGTGCCGGCCTGCGCGAGGCCTTGCCCATGGCGTGCAGTGAGCAAGCGTCCTGGCTCGATGGCAAACCCTGCGCGGCCTTGAGTTACGGCGCCGCGACGCGCTTGCCGTGGCGCTGGGTGCGCGACGAGTTACGCCAGTTGGATGAACAGCACTGCCTGTGCCTGACCTTTGTCGATCTGCCGCTGCTGCGCCGGATTGGTTTTCCTTTCGTGCTGGTGCGGGGGCAATGAGCGCCGACTTCGATGTGATCGTCATCGGTTCCGGCTTTGGCGGCAGCGTCAGTGCCCTGCGCCTGGCCGAGAAGGGCTATCGGATCGCGGTGTTGGAGCAGGGGCGAGACTTGACCAGCGCCGATCTGCAGCGTGCTGGCAGCTCCGTGCGGCATCTGCTCTGGGCGCCAGCGCTGGGCATGCGCGGGCCTTTGGCACAGAAGGTGTTTACCAATGTCGGTGTGGTCCATGGCGTTGGTGTGGGCGGTGGCAGTCTGGTGTATGCCGCGGTGCTGTTGGAGCCGAAGGCGAGTTTCTATCAGGCGCCGGCCTGGCGTGATCTGCACAGCGACTGGCAGCGCGAACTGGCGCCGCATTATCAGCGGGCCCGACAAATGCTCGGAGCCAGCGTCAATCCCTATGTCGGCCTGCAGGATGACTGGCTGCAGCAAACGGCTGCGCAACTGGGCCGTGCCGACAGTTATGGGCCGGTGACCCAGGGCATTTACTTTGGCGCACCTGACGTCACAGTCGATCCCTTTTTCGCCGGTAAGGGGCCGCTGCGCCAAGGCTGCAGTCGCTGCGGTAACTGCATCAGTGGTTGCGCCCAAGGCGCGAAAAACAGCCTGGATAAGAACTACCTGCACCTCGCTCGGCAGTTGGGTGTGCAGGTAATCAGCGAGGCGCGCGTCAGTCACCTGAGCCGTAAGGGTGAGACCTATCAGGTGCATCTGCAGCGCCGCGGTATAGGTGCTGTGCTCCTGCGGGCACCGCAGGTGATTCTGGCCGCTGGGGTGCTGGGTACGCTGGAGATTCTCTTCGCCAGCCGTGACCGTTATCGCACCCTGCCGATGCTGCCCGCGGCTATCGGCCAGCATGTGCGCACCAACAGCGAGGCGATTGTCGGCATTCTCGGTAAGCCGGGGGTGGATATCAGCGTCGGCACGACCATCTCCAGTCACTTTTACCCGGACGCCAGCACCCACATCACGCAGAACCGCTTCCCGCGTAGTTATGCCTTTATGCGCTGGTACATGGGCCCGCTGGTGGATGATCCGCAGCCACTACGGCGTGCAGCGAAAGTGCTGTTGCGTTTGCTGGGGCAACCCTGGACGACCGTCCGCCGCTGGGGCGCGCGGCAGTGGCAGCAACGTATCTCGGTGCTCACGGTTATGCAGCAGGCCGATAACGAACTGGTTTTTGACTATCAGCGCAGGTTCTGGCGCTTCGGCGCTTTCGGCCTTGATTCGCGGCTGGCGGTAGGCGCTGCGTCACCCACCTACTTGCCCCAGGCCAATGCCGCTGCCCGTGCGTTTGCTCGGGTGAGTGGCGGCGACGGCCTGAATGTGTTGGCCGAGAGTTTGGGTAATCGTGCGGTAACGGCGCACTTGCTGGGTGGCGCGGTGATCGCGGCGTCGCCTGAGGCGGGAGTGATTGACGCCAGTCATCAGGTGTTTGGCCATGCCGGATTGTTTGTTATCGATGGCAGCAGCATTCCCGCCAATGTCGGGGTCAATCCGAGCCTGACCATCACGGCCCTGGCCGAGCGCGCTATCAGCCTGTGGCCAGTGCGGGGGTAGCGTGATTACTCGTCGCGGCCTTCGAGCATGGTGCGTTTAAGCATCACATAGAGCGCGCCGGTGCCGCCGTGCTTGCCCAGGCATGAGCTAAAGCCCAACACCAGCGGGTGCTGCCGCAGCCAGGTGTTGACGTGGCTTTTGATCAGCGGGCGCTTGCCGTCCATGCGCGCGGCTTTGCCGTGGGTGACGCGCACGCAACGGATTTCGAATTTGCCGGCTTCGGCGAGGAACTCCCAGAGGGTTTCGCGGGCTTTATCCACGCTCATACCGTGCGGGTCGAGGCTGCCTTCGAGGCTGCTCT
>NKIE01000239.1 GCA_002256055.1 Pseudomonas sp. PGPPP3
CGTTTAATTTCATCATGTTAAAAAACAATTCAATATCAACACCACTGGCTCAGGTGCTGCTCTTAGGTAAACCAGCAAGCATCAGCGCCTGACTCGCCTCAGGCGCCTGGTCGCATTGCCCCTACAACAATAAGCCGAGGAAAAGACTCATGCGCATCGTCCCCCATTTGCTGGGTGCAGCCATCACCGCAGCCCTGTTGTCGACATCCCTGCAGGCCGCCGAACTCACCGGCACCCTGAAAAAAATCAAGGAAAGCGGCACCATCACCCTCGGGCATCGCGATGCCTCGATTCCGTTTTCCTACCTGGGCAATGACCCGCGCCAGCCGGTGGGCTACCCCCACGACCTGCAACTGAAAGCCGTCGAAGCAATATTCGAGTCCAGCGGCTTGAGCCAAGAATGAAAGTCGGCGAAATCAGCTGCGCCCATGGGCGCGCTGGATCTGCTTGATACGCTCGCGGGTTTCCTCATTGGCACCAGGGCCTGCACTCAGGCCGATATCGGCCAACGCCAACGGCGTGCCCTCTTCATCCTGAAAACACAGCGGCGCCAGCGGCACGCGCGTCTGCCGGTTGACCAGCACCACAGGCGGGCCTTCGGCTTGCGGATACCAGCGGTCACCCCATTGCAACAGGCTGACGATGACCGCCTGCACCTCACGGCCCTTGGCAGTGAGGTGGTAATCAACGCTGCTGCCCTGGCTGCGTTTTTCCAGAATCTCGTGCTCCAACAGCAGCTTCAGGCGCTTCGACAGAATGCTCTTGGACATCCCGAGATGACGCTGGAACTCATCGAACTTGCAGGTGCCCCACAGCGCCTCGCGGATGATCAGCACGTTCCACCAATCACCCAGCACATCCAGGGCGCGGGCGATCGAGCAATTGCGGTCTTCGAAACACACTCTTTCCATAGGGCTGTCCTGACGGTCGGATGATTCCAGCGGCAAGGCGCTAAAGGCCTTGACAGGTTCTATTATGAAACCTAATGTCGTTCTCAGGTTCCATCATGGAACCAGATGCCACAAACGTCAAACCCAAGGAGCAATCACCATGAGCCCACTACTGTCTGTGAGTCTGGCGGCCGCGATCGCCGTCAGTGCTGCATTTCCCGTTTCGGCGGCACAGCCGCACTGCCTGACCACCGAAATCGAACCCGAATTGATCGACAGCCGTCTGGCGCTCAGCGTTGGCCAGTGCCACCTCGAGTCTGCTGCAGCCGAGCCCGCACAGGCACTGATCCATGCTCAATATGCCTACAGCTGGTTTGCCCAAGCCGAACAACTGCAGACTGGCAGTGCGACCGGCAACCTCAAGCAGACCCACCAGATGCTCAATGACATTGCCCGGCAAGGCCTCACCCCAGCACTGACCGCACACGTCAGTGGGCAGTGATCTGTTTCTCCATACCCAAGTCGCAACGAGGAAAAGCCGATGAATACCGAGCAGAACATGTCCTGTGTCGAAGTGGGCGAACCGCAGCAGTGGATGAATTACCTGTTTGCCCATCCTCTGCTACCAAGGCCAGCCAAGGGCAAGCACTTCCTCAAGGAGGCGCTTGGGCTGAGCGGGATGGAAATCTCCATCAACTCGCTGCCCGCTGGCATCGCCATGCCGTTCACCCATACCCACAGGCTCAACGAGGAGGTGTATTTCTTTCTCAGCGGCGCGGGCGAGTTTTGCGTGGATGACCGCAGCGTGCCGGTAGGGCCGGGTTCAGTGATCCGGGTGGCACCGGAAGGACAACGCTGTTGGCGCAATACCGGCGACCAGCCACTCAACTACCTGGTGATTCAGGCCCGCCACGGCAGCATGGCATCGAGCGCCATTGAAGATGGCCACGCCACCCCCGGCAATCCATGGCAGTGACGGCTGCGCAGCGGTTATCCGCACGTGGCGTTCAGGCAGGTGTGAATCAGCCCACCTGCCTATCCAGGACTACTTTACTTTTGACCGTGCACGCGCAGCCTCTGCCACCGACTGCACACCGCGACTAAACAAGGCAGCCAGTTGCTGCAACACGGCAGCATCACTGTCCTGCACAAGCTGATCCAAGTGTTGCTCGATGCGCTGCAGCGAGGTCTCCCCCGGCAGGGAGAATTTCAGGTGTTCTTCAAGTATCTCCGCGCTGCTTACCAACAGGGCAAAGTGCATGACGTTTTCTAGCTCCCGGGTATTGCCGGGCCAGCCGTACGTCTCCAAGGCCAATTGGGCCTGCGCACTGATCTGCGGAATCGGCAGATCGAGGCGCTGGGCGTACAGGCCGAGGAAGTACTCCGCCATTGGCAGGATATCCGCCGGCCGCTCGCGCAGCAGCGGCAGATCCAGGCGTCCCTCATTGAGGTAGTGATACAGGCGCTGATCAAACTTACCCACCAGAACCGCCTGGGCCAGATCAATGCTGGTGGCCGCCACCAGACGCACATTGACCGGCGTCGGCTGCAGGGCATCGACCCGAGTAACCTCATGGTTTTCCAGGGCAGCCAGCAACTTTCCTTGCAACGGCAAGGACAGATCGCCGATTTCATCCAGGTACAAGGTGCCGCCATTGGCCGAGCCAAACCAGCCCGCCCGACTACTGGCGGAGGCGCCACGGCTGCCGGCATGGCCAAACAACTCGGCCTCGGCAAATTGCTTGCTGATGGCGCCGCAATTAACCGCTACAAACAGCCCTGCGCGCTCACTGCGCTGATGAATCTGCCGCGCCAACAATTCCTTGCCGGTGCCCATATCGCCCTGAATCAGCACTGCAAAACTGGTCGCCGCCAGTTCCTCCAGTTGGTGAAGCAGGCGTTTGGAACGCGGGTCGAAACACACCAACGCCCGCGCACGAATGCTTAATGGGCTGCGCTCGGCATCGGCGAAACTGAGAAATGCCGGTGATGTTTGAACGTGCTGGCTCATGGTCCCTCTCCTAGCACAAGAAATAGTTAAACGGCTCACGCCCAAATGGGGCAAGCGGCTCAGTAATGTTGAGGTCCCGGTACGAGCGGGTAGTTGTTTCAGGCGCGGCGCTTGGCGTGCTGCTCAATCTGACTTTGCAGACGGAACAAGTAAGCGAAACCCTGCTCCCAGTGGCTGAAGCCCGACTTCACGTTGATATGCCCGGCCCCAGGCAGAATGGCGACCTCGCTGCCCCACTGCTGGGCCAACTCAAGCACCCGCGGCACCGACGCGGCCGGATCATTGTCCGAGCCCACCACACGAGTAGGAAACGGCAGCGACTGGCGCGGAATCGGCGCAAAACTGCGCAGCGCCTGCGGACAACCCGGACGTTCAACATCGGCCGGCGCCACCAGCAAAGCGCCCCGCACACGCTGCAAGGCATGCCCACTGGCCTGCGCCGCCCAACGCGCGACCGTGATGCAGCCCAGGCTGTGGGCAATCAGAATGGTCGGCGTACTGACCTCAGCCAAACGCCGATCAAGACTGGCGACCCACTCATGCGGATCAGGATTGTTCCAATCGAGCTGCTCGACCCGGCTAGCCGCTGGCAAGCTTTGCTGCCAGTGACTCTGCCAATGGTCTGCGGGTGAGCCCTGCCAGCCCGGCAAAATCAGATAGCGGATAGCTTGGCTGCGCATGACACACCCTCCAGAGACGTTGATGGAGGGAAGTGTAGAGACGGAAAATACTTATTAAAAAGAATAAGAGATTATTTATTTATAACCAAAAGAAAATAAGCCCATAACCGAAGCCTGATCCAAGCAACCCCTGGATCAAGCCCACGCTTGTAGAGCCACCCAATCAGTGTGTTGGACCGACAGCCGGTCAATGCGCGACGCTTAACATCCACACCCACTACCTGGCTCTCACCGACCACAACTCACTGAAGTTGGTGGTGTAGCTTGGGCTCATCATCTCCCGCTGCATCGCCCATTCCGGCGCTGCCGGCACACCCGCAGGCCGCAACGTGCCCCTGCCCCATTTGCGATTGATCTGATCAAGCACAGCCATCACCTGCTCGGCAGCGGCCGGCTGGGTGGTGGCGAACATGTCGTCGGTAAACTCGCCGCGCTGACGCAGGTCCAGCAGCATGATTTCGGCTTTGCTGTAGGCGTAGCCGTCCCTGAACACATGCTGCAAACCTGCCGTAGCAGCCTTGGTAATCAGGCGGGTGTCATCGGTGGGATAAGGCAGTTCGCAGATAATGCCTTTGGCGTACTTGGCTTCGTCCGGGTTGAACATGCCGGTGCGGATACTCACCCTCACCTGCTTGCACAACGAGCCTTGCTTGCGCAGTTTTTCGCAGGCCCTGGCGGCGTAGGTGGCCACCGCCTCGCGGATGGGGGCAATCGCTTTCAGGCGCTGGCCAAACATTCTGCTGCAGCAGATCTCCTGCTTGGTGGTCACCGCCTCATCCAGCCCCAGGCATGCGGTGCCGCGCAGTTCGCGGGCGGTTTTCTCGACAATGACGCTGAACTGCTTACGGATTAACACCGCATCCGCCTGAACCAGTTGCCAAGCCGTGGTGATGTTCATGCCCTGCAAATGGGTTGTGAGCTTGCGACCAATGCCCCACACCTCACCTACCGGGGTCACCTTGAGCAACTTGTCGCGCTTCTCTGGATCACGCAGATCCACCACGCCACCAGTCTGCCGGTGCCAGCGCTTGGCAGCATGATTGGCGAGTTTGGCCAGGGTCTTGGTGGTGGCGATGCCGACCCCGGTGGGAATGCCGGTGCTCTGTAAAACTTGGGCGCGAATATCGCGGCCGAGCTGTTCCAGCGAGCCAGGAATGCCGGTCAAATCGGCGAACGCCTCGTCGATGCTGTACACCTCCAACGCCGGCACCAGGCTTTCGATCACGCTCATCACGCGTTCGCTCATGTCGCCGTAGAGCGCGTAATTGCTGCTAAACGGGACAATGCCCCAGCGCTTGAGGTCGTGTTTGATTTGAAAGTACGGCGCGCCCATTTTCACGTAGGGCTTGGCGTCGGCGGAGCGAGCGATCACGCAGCCATCGTTGTTCGACAGCACCACAATAGGCGTGCGCAGCAAGTCGGGGCGAAAAACCCTTTCGCAGCTGGCATAGAAGCTGTTGCAGTCGATCAACGCGATGGCGGATTCATGCATGGCAGTGGTGGCGGCGGATGCTGCCGATGACCACGCCCCAGATCAGCAGCTCGTCGCCCTCCAGAATGTAGCGCGGCGCAAACGTGGGATTCTCCGACTGCAGCACGATTTGCGGGCCATTCTGAATCAGGCGTTTGACGAAGGTGGCGCCATTAATCGC
>NKIE01000240.1 GCA_002256055.1 Pseudomonas sp. PGPPP3
GGTGAGGCTTCCGGTTTGATCGAAACGGAGCAGTTTTAAGCTCCGCAATGATCGTTCAGGAGTCGAAAAAGCCTGTTTTGGCTGTTTTTACGCCGTTGTGCCGCGTTGCAGGTGCAGCTTGCGGTATTGGCCGGGCGTCATGCCTTCGATCTCGCGAAAGGCTTCGTAGAAGTTCGACTGCGAGCTGAAACCAACACTCAGGCCGACCGACAGCACCGAGGCCGAGGGTTCGGCGCAGAGCATGTGCCTGGCCGCCGCGCTGCGTTGTTCGCGCAGGTAGCGGGAGAAGCCCTTGCCCAGTTGTGCGTTGATCAGCTCCGACAGTTGATGGCTGCTCAGCTCCAGGCGTTGTGCGAGGTTGGCCAGGCTAAGCTCTTGGTCGGCATACAGGTGCTCGGTCTGCATCAACGAGGCCAGGCGGGCCAGAGCGGCGTTGCAATCGACATTGCCGAGGGTCGAGTTGCTGTAGCTGGTTTGGATGAGTTGCGCGCTTTCACTGATTTGCGTGACCAGTTGTGGACGCAGGCCGAGGGTAATCTGCACCAGCAGGAAGGCCAGGCCAATGGCACTCGCGTAGAGGCTGAAGAAGCGCTTCTCTGTCAGCACATGTTGGAACAGACCGAGGGTTGCCACGCCGATGGCAATCAGGAAGACCAGGCCCAGCAGGATGATTTCCTGGTGGTACTGACTGCGTTCGCTGCGCAGCCGATAAATTCGCCGGGCCAGCCACAGCAGGTACAGGGCGCCGACCACAAAGGCCAGGGGCAGGGCCACGGTGGCGGGCAGGAAGGGGGCGATCAGTGTCGGGGTTAGATGGCAGAACAGAAACACGGGCTTGGGCTGGTCGGCGGCAGGTGTCAGCAAGGGTTCGCTGAAAATGAAAAATGCCGGCGCAACACTGAACAGCAGGATGCGATAAGCCATGCCATCGACCCAGGGCAGGTTCAGATGCAGCCAGGCAAAGTGTGCTAATTGCAGGCCGCTTAGGGCCGCGAGCAGCAGTAGGCCCATTACCCTGGCGGTGGGGTGGCCGGCATAGTTGGTGGTGCGAAAGTGGCTCAGTGCCAGCGCCAGGGCGCTGAACAGGGAAAAGCCGATCAGCAGCAACGCGAGTGAAGTCATAAGCGAATCCTGAGGCTAAGCGGTCGTCCTTGGCGCTGGCCGGGGCTGGATGCCGGCCAACGGGGATGCGGCGCAAACCTTGCCAGCAAAAGCCGTAAGGGTCAAAAGCCTCGATGCCCGCGTTGCAGATCGCATCTGAGCCACGCCCTTAGTGCCTCAAGTGAGCCGCATTGCGCGGCAACGCGGCTCACGATGAAGCGGCAACAGCTGTTAGCGCACCCAGTCCTGCAACTTGAACTGCAGTTCGTGTTGCTGGCCCTTCAGCAGCAATTGCTGCTCGCTCAGGGTTGCTTCGCTCCAGTCGCTCAGGGTGCTGGTCATGGCGCGTTCCCAGTCCTGTTGCGGCGCTGGGCAGAACATCATGGTTGAGGCCATCTGTTTGATGCGCAGCTGCGAGCCTTGCAGTTCGACTTGGCCGAAGTAGCGATTGCAGCCGGCGCTGCCGTTGGCGCGCAGGTGCTCGCCAATTTCCAGGTCCGGGGCTCTGCCTTTTTCTGCCAGCAGCGGCAGACCGTCGATCTTCTCCAGCACCCAGTGATGATGCTGCAGGCTTTGCGCGCTCAATGGCGTACTCGGCGGTGTGCTGGCGCAGGCGCCGAGGAGGGTGGTCAGGGCGATGACGCTGAGGATGCGAGTGCTCATTGGCTCACCTGAGGCAGTGGACGAATGTTAGATGTTCAGCGCTTGCCCATGGAGCGGCGGGTGCCATTGGGGGCGCGGCCGGGGGTTTTATCGTGGTTGGACTTATGCCCCTTGGGGTGGTGGGGCTGGCCGTCGTTCTTGTTCGGCGCAAAGGCTGCGGGCGAGAACGGGAAGCTAAAGGCCGGCACTTTGGCGGTGACGGTCTGCTCGTTGGCGTTGTCGATAGCGTCGTTGGAGGGGGGAGGGGTCGTGGGCATGGGAAATCCGCCTGAGGCCTGATCGAGTAAGTGGTGGCGCTGCTGGGCAGCGCATAGCCGCGCAGTATACCTGTCTCAGCGATCAGAGCTTGAGGCTCATGAGCTTGAGCAAATTGTCTGGCGCGTTTCAGTGCCGCGGATGGCGCTGGCGCAGCGGTGTCAGCAGCTCGGATAAACCGTTGTGGTCGATCTCCTGCATCAGCTGCAACAGGCGCCCGGTTTCATTGTTGGGGAAGCCTTCGCGGGCAAACCAGTTGAGGTACGGGCCAGGCAGGTCGGCGAACAACCGACCCTTGTACTTGCCGTAGGGCATGGGCCGGGTTACCAGCAGAAGCAGGTCTTCGGGTTGCATGGGCTGCGCTTAGCCGCCATTGGCGGCAAGGATGCGAGCCACCTGACGGGGCTGGCAGTTGAGATAGGGGGAGGCTTTGACCAAGCTGCGGTCAGGGTACCAGGAGTACATGAACTGGCCGCCCTTGAGCTTGTCGATCACCCGGCGGGCAATCTCCGGACGTACTGCCGGGCAGCCCTGGCTGCGGCCGATGCGACCCTGACGCTTGCTCCACAGTGGGTTCACATAGTCGGCCGCGTGGATGACGATGGCGCGCTCGCGGGCGCGGTCATTGACCCCTGGCTCCAGGCCGTCCATGCGCAGTGAGTAGCCGTGCTTGCCCTGATAGCTTTCCTGGGTGCGGAACAGGCCAAGGCTGGATTGATAGCTGCCGACGCGATTGGAAAAGCGGGTGGCGAAGTTCTCTCCGGACTTCTGCCCGTGAGCCACCAGGTCTTGCAGCACCAAGGCCTGTTTGTGCAGATCGAATATCCACAGGCGGCGAGCCGTTGAGGGCTGCGAGTAGTCGATCACGGCCAGGCGTTCAGCCTGCTCGGCGCCGCTGTTGAGGGCGCACTGCATGGCCGCCAGGGCGTTCTGCAGGGCCACGGGGTTGAGTCCGGGGGCGGCTCGGGACAGATTTTTGAATAGCGGTTGTGGTACGGAGGTGGCCGCCATCAGCGGGGTGGAAAAAGCCCAAAGCCCAGCTACAGCCAGGCATAGCTGGCGAAATCGAGTGAACATAGGTGGAGAGTCCCCATTATCGTTGTTGGCTCCCGACTTCCTGTCGTTGCCGCGGCTGGCCTGTTTATACTTCACTGTGATTTAACGGCGCCGCCGCGGCAGGCCGTGAATGTAACGGCCATGGATTGGAGTGCTGCAGTTGTTCAAAAAATATGCATGTTACCTGAGCCTTAGCGCGCTGATGGCGCCATTGGTCGCGGCCGTGGAAGTGCCCTTGGCTCCTACGTCGCCCTTGCAGCTCAGCATCGAGCAGTTGCCTGTGGCGTGTCCAGGCGCGCCGGCGAGCCTGGATGATGCCGCACGTGAGCAACTAAAAGCATTCTACGGCCAGCGCCAATACGCGCCTGTGTGGGCGGTCACAGGTCAGCTAGAGACCCTGCTTGGGCAGTTGGAGGGCTTGGCGGACGATGGTCTCAATCCGGCCAGCTATAAACTCGACAGCCTGCGAAGCTGGAGCCAGCAACCGGCCAGTGATTGTCACGAGATAGTCACCAGTCATATCTATCTGCAGGCATTGCAGCACCTGTTGCAGGGTCGCTTGCCGCAGCAGCAAATTGAACCACGTTGGCAGCCGGCCGATAGCCCTGCCTTGTCTGCGGACCGGGTGTTGGCTTTGGCGATTTTGGGTGTCGGGGATCTGCCGGCGGCCTTCCAGCAGGCGCGTCCGGCTCTGAGCCAATACCAGCAGTTGCGCACGGTTTATGCCCAGCGTCGGCAACAGCCCTTGGCCGATTGGCAGGTCCTGGCCAGTGGCCCTCTGCTGCGTCCGGACATGCACGATCTGCGCGTGCCAGCACTGGCGCAGCGGCTGATCAGCGAAGGCTATCTGTCTGCCCAGGCGCCTTTGGAGGATGATCTCTATGGGATGGATCTGGTGGGCGCGGTGAAAGCGTTCCAGCAGCAGCATGCTTTGCAGTCTGACGGTGTGGTGGGGGCGGCTACGCTGGAGGCCTTGAATGTCAGCCCGGCCCAGCGCCTGGCCCAGTTGCGCCTTAATCTCGAGCGTTGGCGCTGGCTGGCGGCTGACCTGCAGGCTAATGGCGTGCTGGTCAATGTGGCGGCCGGGCAACTGGCCTACTACCAGGACTTCGTCCCCGTTTGGCAAACCCGTACCCAGGTGGGGCGAGCGGCGCGACCGACGCCATTGCTAAAGTCGCACATTACGCGCCTGACCCTGAATCCTACCTGGACGGTGCCGCCGACCATTCTGCGTGAAGACAAACTGCCGGAGATTCGCCGCGACCTGGCCTTTCTCGATAAGCACAATCTGCGCGTGCTGGACCGCGAAGGGCGTGTGCTGGACGCCAATGCCATCGACTGGAACAACCCCGGCAGCATTCAGTTGCGTCAGGATGCCGGTGCGCACAACCCCTTGGGGCAGGTGGCGATTCGTTTCCCCAATCCGTTTTCCGTGTACCTGCACGACACCCCCAGCCAGCAATTGTTTGCCAAGGGGCCGCGGGCGTTCAGCTCTGGCTGCGTGCGGGTCGAGGCGGTGATGCAGTTGGTCGACCTGCTGCTCACGCCCGCTGAGCGCGAGCGTGCGAACACCCTACTTGCTAGCGGTAGTACCCACGAGTTTCGCCTGAGCACGCCGCTACCCATCATCCTCGCGTACTGGACGGCGGAAGTGGATGGCGCCGGTCAACCCCTGTATGCCCCGGACATCTATGCCCGCGATCAGGCTCTGCTGGCGGCGCTGGATCGCGCTCAGCTGTAAGCGGGCTTATTGCAGGAAGCGCTGGGCGACGATTTCCGCCTGCTCCTGATGGCGCATATAGGTCAGCAACGGCTCGCTGATATGCAGTAGGTCGTTAACGTGCTGGTCGAGCAGAATCTGAATGCGCTCGCGCTTGAGGGTCATCAGGTCACCCTCTAGCAGGCACCAGACGAATTCGCTGGCCGGGGTAATGCTCGCATCCGGCACATCCATGCCGAACGAGTCTTCGCTGAAGCGCACGATGTAGTGCCCGGCCTTGGCGTTGAAGCCAACAAAGCCGTTGAGTTGGTCGGCAGCGGCGCAGATATCGGCAGACGTGATGCTCATAATTAACCTCACAGATGGCCATGCACTCAGTCGCAGGGGCTGCAGGGGCACAAGGGCGCTCATCCTAAGGTGCTGCAGCTTG
>NKIE01000241.1 GCA_002256055.1 Pseudomonas sp. PGPPP3
CCGAACCAGGCCACGCGCATCCTTGAAGGCGGCTATGTGGACATGGTCGGCATGACACGTGCGCATATCGCCGACCCGCACCTGATCGCCAAGATCAAGATGGGCCAGATCGACCAGATCAAACAGTGCGTCGGCGCTAACTACTGCATCGACCGTCAGTACCAAGGCCTGGACGTGCTGTGCATCCAGAACGCCGCGACCAGCCGCGAGTACATGGGCCTGCCGCATATCATCGAAAAAACCAGCGGGCCCAAGCGCAAGGTGGTGATCGTCGGTGGCGGCCCGGCCGGCATGGAGGCGGCGCGGGTGGCCGCCGAGCGTGGCCATGACGTGACCCTGTTTGAGAAACAGGACAGCCTCGGCGGGCAGATCAGCCTGGCCGCCAAAGCGCCGCAGCGCGATCAGATGGCCGGTATTACCCGTTGGTTCCAGCTGGAACTGGCGCGCTTGAGCATCGACTTGCGTCTGAGCACCGGGGCCGATGCGGCGAGCATTCTCGACCTGCGCCCGGACATCGTGGTGCTGGCCAACGGCGGCCACCCCTTCATCGAACAGAACGAACACTGGGGCGCCGCCGAAGGACTGGTGGTGAGCAGTTGGGACGTGCTGGCCGGCAAGGTCGCGCCCGGCAATAACGTGCTGGTCTACGACACCATCTGTGAGTTCACCGGTATGTCGGTGGCCGACTTTATCGCCGCCAGCGGCGCCAAGGTGGAGATCGTCACCGACGACATCAAGCCGGGTGTGGCCATTGGCGGCACCAGCTTCCCGACCTACTACCGCAGCCTGTACCCCAAGGAAGTGATCATGACCGGCGACCTGATGCTGGAAAAGGTCTACCGCGAGGGCGACAAGCTGGTGGCGGTGCTGGAAAACGAATACACCGGTGCCCAGGAGGAACGGGTGGTCGATCAGGTGGTCATCGAGAATGGTGTGCGTCCGGACGAAAGCCTTTACTACGCGCTCAAGGAAGGCTCGCGCAACAAGGGCCAGATCGATGTGGAAGCGCTGTTCGCCATTCAGCCGCAGCCTTGTTTGGCTGCGAAGGGGGACGGCTATCTGCTGTTCCGTATCGGCGACTGCGTAGCCCAGCGCAACACCCATGCGGCGATCTACGACGCGTTGCGGTTGTGCAAGGACTTCTAAGCTGGTCTCCCCTCTCCCATTTATGGGAGAGGGGGCGGGGGATAGGGTAGTCAGGCAGCTCCGCGGCTAGCCGTCCCTCTCCCTAGCCCTCTCCCCCAAGGGGCGAGGGGACTGAATCGTGTTGCTTTTCGGTCCCGCGAAGGAGACCACAAGATGTTGAACACCCTTCTGCCGCTCCTGCTATTCGCTGCCCTCGGCCTGGCCGTGCTCGGCGCCGGCAAGCGCTTCTTCATGTGGCGCCGTGGTCGCCCGGCCCAGGTCGACTGGCTCGGTGGGCTGCTGGCCATGCCACGCCGCTACATGGTTGATCTGCACCATGTGGTGGCCCGCGATAAATATATCGCCAACACCCACGTGGCCACGGCGGGCGGCTTCGTGTTGGCCGCCGTGCTGGCGATTCTGGTGCATGGCTTTGGCCTGCACAGCCGCATTCTTGGCTTCGCATTGCTGGCGGCCAGCGCGCTGATGTTTGGTGGCGCCCTGTTTGTCGCCAAGCGCCGCCTCGACCCGCCGTCACGGCTGTCGAAAGGCCCGTGGATGCGCCTGCCCAAGAGCCTGCTGCTGTTTGCCGGCAGCTTCTTTATCGCCACCTTGCCGGTGGCCGGTATCTTGCCGGAAGGTTTTGATGGTTGGATGCTGGCGCTGTTGCTGACCGTCGGCGTGGCCTGGGGCGTGTCCGAGTTGTTCTTCGGCATGACCTGGGGCGGACCGATGAAACACGCCTTTGCCGGTGCCTTACACCTGGCCTGGCACCGCCGTTCAGAGCGCTTTGGCGGTGGTCGCTCGACCGGCTTGAAGGCACTCAATCTGGATGACCGCAACGCTCCTCTGGGGGTGGAAAAGCCTACGGACTTCACCTGGAACCAACTGCTTGGCTTCGATGCCTGCGTGCAGTGCGGCAAGTGCGAGGCGGCCTGTCCGGCCTTTGCCGCCGGCCAGCCACTCAACCCAAAGAAGCTGATTCAGGACATGGTGGTCGGCTTGGCCGGCGGCACGGATGCCAACTTTGCCGGTTCGCCTTACCCAGGAAAACCAGTGGGCGAACACAGCGGCGGCCCGCACCTGCCCATCGTCAATCTCAATGGCAAGGCCCTGGTCGATGCCGAGACGCTGTGGTCGTGCACCACCTGCCGCGCCTGCGTCGAGGAATGCCCGATGATGATCGAGCACGTCGATGCCATCGTCGACATGCGCCGCCATCTCACCCTGGAGAAAGGCGCCACGCCAAACAAGGGCGCCGAGGTGCTGGATAACCTGATCGCCACCGACAACCCCGGCGGTTTCGCACCGGGTGGCCGGCTGAACTGGGCGGCGGATCTCAACCTGCCGCTGATGAGCGATAAGCAGAACGTCGATGTGCTGTTCTGGGTCGGCGATGGCGCCTTCGATATGCGTAACCAGCGCACCCTGCGCGCCTTTGTCAAAGTGCTGAAAGCCGCCAAGGTCGACTTCGCCGTGCTCGGTCTGGAAGAGCGCGACAGCGGCGACTTAGCCCGGCGTCTGGGTGATGAAGCAACCTTCCAGCTGCTGGCCAAACGCAATATCGCCACCCTGGCCAAGTACCAGTTCAAACGCATCGTTACCTGCGACCCGCACAGCTTCCATGTGTTGAAAAACGAATACGGCGAGCTGGGCGGCCGCTACCAGGTGCTACACCACAGCACCTACATGGATGAATTGATTAGCGGCCAGAAACTTAACCTCGGCACCCACAAGGGTGGCTCCGTCACTTATCACGACCCGTGCTACCTGGGCCGCTACAACGGTGAGTATGAAGCGCCGCGCAATGTGCTGAATGCCATCGGCATTGAGGTAAAGGAAATGCAGCGCTCGGGCTTTCGTTCCCGTTGCTGCGGCGGTGGCGGCGGTGCGCCGATCACCGATATCCCTGGCAAGCAGCGTATCCCCGATATGCGCATGGTCGATATCCAGGAGACTGGTGCCGAACTGGTCGCCGTGGGTTGCCCGCAGTGCACGGCGATGCTCGAAGGCGTGGTCGGCCCGCGTCCGGAGGTCAAGGATCTTGCCGAACTGCTGGCCGATGTATTGATCGAGGATGTGGGCGAGGCGAAGCCGTCCGTGCCGGCCCCCCATGTAGTAGCCGAGGTAAGCCCATGAGCGACTTGATCCGCCGTGACCCACGGGCCGAATGGATTGCCCGTAACCGCCTGCACCCGCTGCATGCCGTCTCACAGCCGGCCGTGGCCAGTTGGCTCAGCGCCGCCGGCGTGCTGCGCAAGAACCCCCATGTGCTGGGCTTTATCGGCCCAAACGGCCTCAAACGTATCGACCGCTCCGGCGCGCAGCAAGGCGGCGCGGCCAAGCACTCGACGGCCAGTGCCGTGGTGCAGTTGCCGCTGCATGTGATCGCGCAGCCGGCGTTCTATATCGCCGTGGTGCCGGATATGGTCGGCGGCCGCCTGAGCGCCCACGACAAGGACCTGCTCGGCCTGGCCCATAAGCTCGCCGGCAGCGACGGCGCGGTGGTGGCGGTGGTATTTGGTGAGCATAAGGAAAGCGCCTTCGACTGCAACGGCGTGGACCGCCTGCTGCACTTCGCCGGTGATGATTTCGATGGCTACGCCCCGGAAGCACGGGTGTTGGCCCTCGGTGCGCTGGAGCGGCAACTGTCGCCGCGCCATTGGTTGCTGCCCGACAGCCGCAGCGGTGGTGGTGAGCTGGGTCGCCGCCTGGCTGCCAAGCTCGGCGAACGTCCGGCTACCCGGGTCTGGCAGGTGGCCGACGGGCTTGCCAGCGGCCGCGCCGGTGCTGGGCGGGAAGACTTGGTGCAAGCCGCACCACGGTTGATTCTGGCAGCGGTGGAATGCGCCGAGCCGGTCAGCGAAACCCGTCATGAAGTCAGGCCTCTGAGCCTCAATGCCGTGCCGCTCAGCCCGTCGCCACAGATCGAAGACCTGGGTGCCGTGGCGGTCGACCCGGCGCAGATCCCCATGGCCGAAGCCGAATTTATTCTCTCCGGCGGCAATGGCGTGAAGGACTGGGCGCTGTTCCACCAGGCCGCCGCTGCGCTGGGCGCGACCGAAGGCGCCTCACGGGTGGCGGTGGACGATGGCTTTATGGGTCGCGAGCGCCAGGTCGGCGCGTCCGGCATCTGGGTCACCGCGCGGGTCTATGTGGCGGTGGGGATTAGCGGGGCGATCCAGCACCTGCAAGGCATCGGCGCCTGCGACAAGGTGTTGGCGATCAACCTCGACCCAAGCTGCGACATGATCAAACGCGCCGACTTCTCGGTGATCGGTGACTCCGCCGCGATTCTGCAGGCGCTGATTGAGCGCGTGGCTGTCCATCGGCGGGGAGTGGACCGTGATGCGGCATAACCCCGGACTCAATCCGGGGCTTTCCACAGCGACTCCCGGATTGCATCCGGGCTACGGGGGATGCATGTCTGAGTTGAATATCGTTGCCTTGGTCTCGGTTGGCGCGCACCCGACCTCCGGGCGGCCGCGCCGTGCCGAACAGGATGCCCGCGCGGTGGAGTTGGGCCTGCAACTGGCCGGTCCGCGTCTGTGCTTGCTGCACGCCGGCGAACCCCAGGCCGACGTCCTGCGTGCTTACTTGGGTATGGGCCTGGACGAAATCCAGGTACTGCAACAGGGCCCCGCCGCAGATGCCTTGCCGGTGCTGCTCAACTACCTGCGCGGCAGTCGGGCGCAACTGGTGCTGACCGGCAGCCAGGCGGAAACTGGCGAAGGTTCAGGGCTTTTGCCCTACCTGTTGGCCGAACAACTGGGCTGGCCACTGGTGGTTGGTCTGGCGGCTGTGGAGCGGGTAGCCGATGGCTACGCGGAGGTGCTCCAGGCGTTGCCCCGTGGCCAGCGGCGGCGCCTGCGCGTGCCGCTGCCGTTTCTCGCCAGCGTCGACAACGCGGCGCCTGCTGCCCGGCAAAGCGCCTACGGCCCGGCCCAGCGTGGCGTGGTGAATACCCAGGTGGTCGCCGAGGTAGCCGATCAGCGGCTGGTCGAGAGCACCTTGCAAACCGCCAAACCACGGCCCAAGCGGCTGAAGATCATCAAA
>NKIE01000242.1 GCA_002256055.1 Pseudomonas sp. PGPPP3
GGCCGATGCCGGGCAGGTTGAACACGCTTTCGGTGACGACGACGCCGGAGATCAGCAGTGCGAAGCCGGAGCCGATCACGGTGATCACCGGCACCGCGGCGTTGCGCAGTGCGTGGCGCAGCAGCACGCCGGTCTCGCCGATGCCCTTGGCGCGCGCGGTGCGGACGTAATCTTCACCCAGCACATCGAGCATCGAGGCCCGGGTCATGCGCGCGATCAGTGCCACATAGATGAAGGAGAGGGTGCAGGTCGGCAGGATGATGCGCTCGAAGAACGGACCGAAGCCGGCCGAGATGCTCTTGAAGCCCTGCACCGGCACCCAGCGCAGATCGATCGCGAACACCTGGATCAGCACATAGCCGATCACGAACACCGGCACCGAGAAGCCGAGCACCGACAGCCCCATCACGCAGCGGTCGATCCAGGTGCCGTGCTTCCACGCCGCGATGACGCCGAGCGGCACCGCGACCAGGATCGAGAGGACGATGGTGGCGAGCGCGACCGAGATCGACGGCTCGAGGCGCGGGCCGATCATCTCGAGGATCGGCTTGTTCGAGATCAGGGAGACGCCGAGGTCGCCGTGCAGGAGCTTCGCGACCCAGGTGTAGAACTGGATGTAGATCGGCTCGTTCAGACCAAGCGAGGTACGGATGCGCTCGAGCTGTTCCGGCGTCGCATTGTCGCCGGCGAGGATTGCGGCGGGGTCGCCCGGCGTCAGCCGCAGCAACAGGAACACGAACAGGGCCACCACGCCCATCACGGGAATGGCAGCGAGGATGCGGCGAAGCAGATATCCGATCATCGCTGCTATCTCCTGCCGTCAGATGGTGTGAAGCGAAGGCTGGGCCGCATCATACTCATGGTGTCCCCGTGATGTGTCTCATGCGCTTCTGCGTCTTGTGTCAAAGCCAGCGCGAACGTGATGAATTTGCAGGCAAATACTGTGCCAATGGCGACGTTATATCAAGGCGAGGGTCGTGCCGTTGGCGGCCTTCCCTGGTCTGATGCTGCTATTTCGAATTGCACTTGTCGTCGTGTGCCACCGAGCTGAAGCGACACGTTCATTCACGCTCTCATCACGCCGCACCAGTTGGCGGCGAACAGTGCGATGCTCTGCGTTGTCTTGCGAAGGCTGTCGAGCTCGACACGTTCGTTGAACGCATGTGGGCCGACACCGTAAGGACCATAGCAAAGTGCAGGGATGCCGTAATCGACACAATAGTAGCGGGTGTCGTTGACGGCCGTCGACAGGCGCTCCTGCATCGGAGCCTGGAAGACGCAATGATGGGCAGCCGACAGGGCTGCTTCCGCTTCGCTGCCGGGCTCGCAGACCGCTGCGTCGGCCTGAAAGCCGCTCCACACCAGTTCAGCCGGATTGCCGGACAGGAACTCGTCGGCCTTGTGCGCGTCGGCCAGGCACTCCTCGATGCCCTGCATCGCCTGCTGCGGCGTTTCGCCCGGCAGCAGGCCGAGACGGCAATCCAGTTCGCACCAGGCCGCGGTCGAACTGGCCCAATCGCCGCCCTTGATGATCCCGACGTTGAACTTGATCGGGTTCTTGACGCTGCGGAACCAGCTGTTGTCGAGCGCCCGGGCATTGAGCGCCTTGGTGTAATCCTGAAACGCGCGCACCAGATGCATCGCCGACAGGATGGCGCTTGTCCCGGTTTCCGAATAGGCGACATGCACCGGCGTGCCGCGGACGCGCAGGCGGAACCAGACGGCGCCGACCTGGGCACGCGTCAGCGTGTGTCCGGTTGGTTCGGGAATGAGGCAGGCGTCGGCGCGATAGCCGCGGATCAACGTCGACAATGCGCCGTTGCCGGTGCTCTCTTCCTCGGTCACGGTCTGCAGATGGATGCGTCCGCCCGGAACATAGCCGGCGTCGCGGATCGCATCGAGCGCGAAGATCATTGCCGAGACGCCGGCCTTCATGTCTTGCGCGCCACGCCCGAACATCCAGCCGTCCTGCACGGCGCCCGAGAACGGCGGCTGGTCCCAAAGGTCAGCAGGCCCTTCAGGCACCACGTCGATATGACCTTGCAGGATCAGGCTGCGCCCGCTGCCCTTGCTGTTGAGCGTCGCAACGACCTGCTGCGATCCGGCAAGATCGATGCCGTCCATCGGTGCTGCTTTCGGATGGCTCATCAGGTTGACGTCCGCAAGGCTGAATGCATCGACGTCGTAGCGGCGCTTGTACCAGTGGCTGATCGCCCGGCGCAGCCGCGGGATGCCCTTGCTGGCGCTGTAGCCGTGGGTGTCGGGGCGCTGGGCCACCTCGGTGAGCTTGGCCACGATGTGCGCCGGTGTGGCGCCATCGGGGTTGCCCATGCTCAGGTCGATGATGTCCTCGCCGCGTCGGCGGGCCGCCAGCTTGAGCTCGGCGGTGATGTTGAAGACGTAAGTGGGGAGGCGGTCGATGCGCGGGAAATTGCGGGACATGCCGCGACGCTGACCTTGAGACGTACTCATGGCAGAAGAGCTTTCAACGTGAGCGCCCGGAACCGTCCGAGCGACGTCGGCCACGCCTTGCGCGTGAACCGGGCGCGATGCTAACCCAGCGGGCCCGCGCAGCCCGTCGATAATCCGGCCCGCTCGCCGGCGGCGGGGCCGTGCGGGCGGGCCGCGCGGTCCTGGACATCAACTGCCACCGGCCTCAGGTGCAATGCGATGAAGCTGATGGTCCGGTTGTCCCTGCGGCAGATGCTGACGCTGCCTTACATCGCGCTGGTGCTGCTGCTCACGGCGGCGATCGGCGCGCTGTCGTACAACGCCGGACGCCAGGCCGTGGACACGCTGTCGGACAAGCTGCTGACCGAGACCGTCAACCGCATTGCCCAGGCCGTGGACCGCCATGTGGCCGGCTCCGAGGCCGTGCTGGAGACTGCCTTTCCCAAGGGCATGACGGCACCGGCCCTGCTGGCCGCCGATCTGCCGATGCTGCGCACCCGGTTCTGGCTGGCCACGTCGGTGCACCGCGACCCCAACAACTACGCCTACTACGGCGACCGCAACGGCCACTTCTTCGGTCTGTGGCGCCACTCGGAAGACGAGGCCGAGCTGCGGCTGCGGCTGGACGGCAGCGGGCCGCGCAGCATTGCACGCTTCCAGGGCATCGGCGGTGCGCTGCAGCCGGCCCAGGTGGAGCAACGCGTGTTCGAGCCGCGCGAGCGGCCCTGGTTCAAGGCCGGGCAGAGTGCGCCGACGCAGACCTGGACGTCGATCTACATCGACTTCAAGACCGCCGAGCTGGTGGCCACGCGGGCACGCCGGATCAACGACGCCGCCGGTCAGTTTGCCGGCGTGGTGGCCACGGATTTGTCGCTGGACCGGGTCAACCGCTTCCTGCACCAGCTCCCGCTCAGCACCAACGGCCTGGCCTTTGTCATCGAGGGCGACGGCCAGCTGATCGGCGTGTCGCGCGGCGCGCACCTGCAAGCCGGCGCCGATGGCCGCAACCAGCGGCTCAATGCCCAGGACAGCCCCGACCCGCTGCTGCAGGCGGCCTACAAGGCCTACCGCGGCTTGCCGGGCCAGCGCAGCGGCGAGGTGCCGCACACCGATGTGTTCGAGGCCGCCGACGGCATGCCGGTGCAGCTGGCCCACGCCCGCATGCGCGACAACGCCGGCCTGGACTGGGTGATCCTGGTGGCCGTGCCACGCAGCGATTTCCTGCACCGCGTGACCAGCAGCTACCGCACCAGCGCGCTGCTGGGGGTGGCGGCGGCGCTGGTGGTGCTGCTGATCGGCCTGGGTGTGCTGACGGTGGTGGCCCGTGACCTGCGCCGCCTGGCGCTGGCCGCGCAGCGGGTGGGCGATGGCCAGCTGGATGCGCCGCCGCCGGGCCTGCAGCGGCGCGACGAGCTGGGCGATCTCTCGCGCAGCTTTGCCACCATGCAGCAGCGCCTGCTGACCGACCGCCTCACCGGCCTGGCCAACCGCGAGGCCGTGCTGCGGCAGATCGAGGAGCGCCTGCTGCGCCAGCGCCGCAGCGGCGACAACGGCCAGGTCGGCGTGCTGTTTGTCGACCTCAACCACTTCAAGCACATCAACGACCGCTACGGCCATGACGTGGGCGACCGCGTGCTGCAGGAGCTGGCAGGGCGGCTGCGGCAGCGGCTGCGCGCGGCCGACACGGTGGCGCGCTATGCCGGCGACGAATTTGTGGTGCTGCTCGACCAGGTGGGCAGCCCGGCCGAGGCCCGCGCCGTGCGCGATCAGCTGGAGCTGGCCATGGCCGAGCCGCTGCAGGCGCTGCAGGGCCTGGCGCCCGCTGGCCAGGCGCTGTCGGGCGCGGCCATCGGGCTGGCGGTGTACCCGGACGACGCCCAGGATGTGCACGCCCTGCTGCGCTGCGCCGACCTGGACATGTACAGCCGCAAGGCGCCGCCGGCCGACTGACGCGCGGGCCCGGCCACGGGCGGCGCCGGGATGCCCCGTGCGCTCCCGATAATCCAGCCATGGATGCCCCTGCTTCGCCCGCCGCCGACCCTTCCCTGAGCGCCAGGCGCTGGCTGCGGCGGGCCGCCTGGGCCGCCGCTGGCCTGGTGCTGGCCGGTGCTGCGGTGCTGGGCGTGGCCATCGCCTGGTACGCGCCGCAACTGCCGCCGCTGGACCGCGTCACCAGCTACCAGCCGCGCCAGCCACTGCAGGTGTTCACCGCCGATGGCGTGGAGATCGCGCAGTTCGGCACCGAGCGGCGGCAGTTCGTGCCGGTGGCGCAGATCCCGGCGCTGGTGCGCGACGCCGTGGTGGCGGTGGAGGACAAGCGCTTCCGCGAGCACAGCGGCATCGACCTGCGCGGTGTGGCCCGCGCCGTGCTGGCCAACCTGGGCGGCCGGCGCGAGGGCGCCTCCACCATCACCCAGCAGGTGGCGCGCACCTTTTTCCTGGCGTCGCGGGTCACGCCCGAGCGCAAGCTCAAGGAGGCCATGCTGGCACTGCGCATCGAGCAGCAGCTGGGCAAGGACCAGATCCTGGAGCTGTACCTGAACCAGATCTACCTGGGCCAGCGCGCCTACGGCTACGCGGCGGCGGCCGACACCTACTTCGGCAAGCCGCTGGCGGCGCTGTCGGTGGCCGAGGTGGCCATGCTGGCCGGCCTGCCGCAGAACCCGGCCTACGCCAACCCGATCACCAACCTGGAGCGCGCCACGCGCCGCCAGCGCGAGGTGC
>NKIE01000243.1:0-3136 GCA_002256055.1 Pseudomonas sp. PGPPP3
TGTGCTGCGCGAGCACCGCAGCGCCATCATCCTGTCGATGCTGCTGACCTGGCTGCTGTCGGCCGGCATCGTGGTGCTGATCCTGATGACGCCCACCGTGCTGCAGACCGCCTACGGTTTCGCTCCGGCCCAGACCCTGGAAGCCAACAGCCTGGCCATCGTCTTTCTCAGTTTGGGTTGTGTGCTGGCCGGCATGCTCGCCGACCGTTTTGGCGCCGGCCGGGTGTTTATCCTCGGCAGCCTGCTGTTGGCGGCCCTGACCTGGAGTTTTTACAGCAACCTCAACGCGCATCCGGATTGGCTGTTGCCGCTGTACGCCCTGACCGGCCTGGGCGTGGGCATGATCGGCGCGGTGCCCTATGTGCTGGTCAAGGCCTTCCCGGCCGCAGTGCGTTTCAGTGGTCTGTCGTTTTCCTACAACTTGGCCTACGCGATTTTTGGCGGCCTGACGCCGATGGTGGTGGCTTTCCTGCTCAAGTTCAGCCCTATGGGCCCGGCCTATTACGTGATCGCCCTGTGCGGTCTGGGCCTGCTGATTGGCCTGTACCTGCTCAGCCAGCGCCGCTGAGTTGAATGCTGGCGCTTAGGGTTTGGTGCTAACGCGCCAGACCTTGTTGCCAACATCGTCGGTGACCAGCAGTGCGCCCTGGCTGTCCAGCGCTACGTCCACTGGACGGCCCTGGGCCTGACCTTCGGCGTTGAGAAAGTCGGTCAGTATGTCGACCGGCAAACCGTCCGGCTGGCCATTCTTGAACGGCACGAAAATCACCTTGTAGCCACTGGCCGGCTTACGATTCCATGAGCCGTGCTGGCCGACGAACAGGCCCTCCTGCAGCCCCGGCAATTGGCTGTCCTGGCCGAAGGCGATGCCCAGTGATGCGGTGTGCGGGCCGAGGGCATAGTCGGGTTTGCGCGCCTTGGCCACCAACTCTGAGTTTTGCGGCTGCACGCGTACGTCCACGTGCTGGCCGTAGTAGCTGTAGGGCCAGCCATAGAACGCGCCGTCCTCGACCTTGGTGATGTAGTCCGGCACCAGGTCGCTGCCCAGTTCGTCGCGCTCGTTCACTGCCGTCCACAAGGCGCCGCTGTGGGGCTCCCAGGCCAGGCCGTTGGGGTTGCGCAGGCCTGTGGCGAACAGGCGCTTGGCACCGCTGGCGCGTTCGACTTGCCAGATCGCGGCGCGGCCTTCTTCTATATCCATGCCGTTTTCACCGACGTTGCTGTTGGAGCCGACCGTGACATACAGGTACCGGCCGTCGGCGCTGGCGATGACGTTCTTGGTCCAGTGGTGATTGAGGCCTGCCGGCAGCTCGGTGACCAGGCTGGGAGCCGCCGTGATCTGGGTTTGCCCGCTGCTATAAGGAAAGCGCAGCAGACTATCGGCGTTGGCGACATAGAAATCACTGCCGACCAGGGCCATGCCGAACGGCGAGTGGAGGTTGTGCAAAAACACCGTGCGCAGGTCGACTACGCCGTCATGGTTACTGTCGCGCAGCAGGGTGATGCGGTTGGCGCTGGGCACGCCGGCACCGGCGCGCGCCATGATCTTGCCGGCAATCCAGCCCTTGAGGCTGAAGCTGCTGTTGGCGGCGGGCGCGTTGCTTTCCGCCACCAGCACATCGCCATTGGGCAGCACATACAGCCAGCGCGGATGATCGAGATCTTCGGCAAAGGCGCTTACCTGGGTGCCGGCTGCAGCCGTAGGTTTGCCGCCCGCAGGCCAGCCCACGGCCGTTGCAATATTCACCGTCGGCAACAGTCCCGGATTGGGCGCCGGCAGTTGCGGGTTGGGCCCGCTGCCTTGCGACACGCTGAGGGTGGCTTGCTCGGCACAGGCGCTACAGGCGCTGACCAGCAGCGCGAGCGGCAAAAGGTGAACGGCTTTCATGGGTATTTTCCTCGGCAGCATTCGCGTGAGCGTAGGCGCCGCGGAGCGACTAGGCTTTCATCTAACTGTAACAATAGCGTTATAGAGTGTTCATACGGCCTACCGATACTGGCCCCCGATCTAAATCTATCCTGCTCGGAGTAAGGCATGAAACTGAAGCGTTTGATGACGGCCCTGACTTTTGTGGCTGCCGGTGTTGCCACCGCCAGCGCGGTAGCGGCTGTTGACCCGTCGATCCCGACGTACAACAAGACCACCGGTGTTTCGGGCAACCTGTCCAGCGTCGGTTCCGACACCCTGGCCAACCTGATGACGCTGTGGGCCGAAGACTACAAAAAGCTCTATCCGAGCGTGAACATTCAGATTCAGGCTGCCGGTTCTTCCACCGCGCCACCCGCTCTGACCGAAGGCACCTCCAACCTCGGCCCGATGAGCCGTGCGATGAAGGACGTCGAACTGTCGGCGTTTGAAAGCAAGTATGGCTACAAGCCGACTGCCGTGCCGGTAGCAGTGGATGCCTTGGCCGTGTTCGTCAACAAGGACAACCCGATCAAGACCCTGTCGATGGCTCAGGTTGATGGCATTTTCTCGGCCAACCGCCTGTGTGGTGGCTCGAACATCAAAACTTGGGGTGACGTGGGTCTGACCGGCGAGTGGGCTGACAAGCCGATCCAGTTGTTCGGTCGTAACTCGGTATCCGGCACTTACGGCTATTTCAAAGAAACCGCCCTGTGCAAAGGCGACTTCCGTGGCAACGTCAACGAACAGCCAGGTTCGGCGTCCGTGGTGCAGTCCGTCAGCCAGTCGCTGAATGGTATTGGTTACTCGGGTATCGGTTACAAGACTTCCAGCACCCGTGCCGTACCGCTGTCGAAGAAAGACGGTGGCGAGATTGAAGAGGCCAACGAACTCAACGCGCTGAACGGCAAGTACCCGCTGGCTCGTTTCCTGTTCGTCTACGTCAACAAGGCGCCGAACAAGCCGCTGGCCCCGCTGGAAGCTGAGTTCATCAAGCTGGTGCTGTCGCAACAAGGTCAGCAGACCGTAGTTAAAGATGGCTACATCCCGCTGCCGGCTAAAGTTGTTGCCAAGGCAATGAAAGACCTGGGTCTGTAACTAGACCTGTCGGGCAGGGACGCCCGTCGAGGTCAGGCGAGAGCCTGACCTCAGCATTTTCTGGGTCCGCCGCTGGTGTCACTGGTCGGCGGGCTTTTTGCGTCTGTGCTCTGTCATCTTTCTGTCACAAAG
>NKIE01000243.1:3146-5150 GCA_002256055.1 Pseudomonas sp. PGPPP3
TATACGCATGAACGATCTGGCCGACTCTCCCATGACTACTACTGTTTCCACGCGCATTGACTTCAATACGCCTGAATTGCAGCGCAAGCGCCGTATGCGCGCGCTGAAAGACCGCCTGACCCGCTGGTATGTGTTCGTCGGCGGCCTTGCCGTGTTGGCGACCATTACCCTGATTTTCTTCTTCTTGGCTTATGTCGTGCTGCCGCTGTTTCAGGGCGCCGAACTGGAGGCCAAGCCGGCGCAGAGTCCGGCTTGGTTGCAGAACAGCAGTCAGCCGCTGTTTCTTGCCGTAGAAGAGCAGAACCAGATCGGCCTGCGCATTTCTGCCCAGGGCGAGGCATTGTTTTTCACCGTGAAAACCGCCGCTGAGCTCAAGCGTGTCAGCTTGCCGCTGCCCGCGGGCGTGCAGGTAGCGTCGCTGCAGCAGGGCCAGCCTGGCAGTGCCTTGATTATTGCCGGCTTGTCCAATGGTCAGGCACTGGTGTTCCGCCACGTTTACAAGGCGACCTATCCGGACGGCCAGAAAACCATCACCCCGGAGCTGGAGTTCCCTTACGGCGAGAAGCCGTTGCAGCTTGACCCGCAGGGTCGCGCACTGGAGCACGTCAACGTCAGTGTGCATGAGGATACCCTGCTGCTTGCCGCATCCACGGGCAACCAGCTGCATGTATTGGAGCTGCTCAAGGAAGAAAACATGTTTACCGGTGAGACCGCTCTCACCGAAAGCCAGATCGAGCTGCCGCAATTGGCCGAGCCGATCAAGGCGATGTACATCGATGCGCGGCAGAACTGGTTGTTCGTGCTCAATGGCCGCGCTCACCTGGACGTGTTCAATCTGGCCAAGCGCAGCCTCAATGGCCGCTATGAGCTGCTTCAGGATGCCGATGGCGAAGTGACTGCCAGTGCCCAGTTGCTGGGTGGTATTTCGCTGATGTTCGGTGACTCCAAGGGCGGTATCAGCCAGTGGTTCATGGCCCGCGATCCGGATGACGAGCAGCGCTTCAAGCACATCCGTGACTTCCAGATGGGCGACAGCGCCATTCGCCAGATCGTTTCCGAGGAGCGTCGCAAAGGCTTCGTCGTGCTCGATGCTGCCGGTGAAGTTGGGGTCTTCCACAGCACCGCCCAGCGCACCTTGCTGATTGAGCCGATCAGTGCAGAGGCCCAGATCATGGCCTTGTCGCCGCGCGCCAACCGCATTGTGGTGGAGGCTGGCCCGCAACTGCTGACCTACAAACTGGACAACCCGCACCCGGAAATTTCCTGGTCCTCGCTGTGGAGCAAGGTCTGGTACGAAAGTTACGACAAGCCTGAGTACATCTGGCAGTCGACCGCGGCCAACGCCGAGTTCGAACCGAAGATGAGCCTTGCGCCGCTGACCTACGGCACCCTGAAGGCAGCCTTCTATGCCATGTTGCTGGCGGCACCGCTGGCGATTGCCGCTGCGATCTTCACTGCCTACTTCATGGCCCCGCGCATGCGCCGTAAGGTCAAGCCGGTCATCGAGTTGATGGAAGCCTTGCCGACGGTGATTCTCGGTTTCTTTGCCGGGTTGTTCCTCGCTCCGTACGTAGAGCTACACCTGCCGGGCATCTTCAGCCTGCTCGTGCTGACCCCCATCGGTATCCTGCTAGCCGGATTCCTCTGGACCCGCCTGCCGGCAGCTCTGCGCCAGCGCGTGCCGGATGGCTGGGAAGCGGCCATTCTGATTCCAGTGGTACTGCTGGTCGGCTGGCTGTCCCTGGGCATGAGCCCGTTGCTGGAAGCCTGGTTCTTCGGTGGCGACATGCGCCTGTGGATCTCCAATGACCTCGGCATTCAGTTCGACCAGCGCAACGCCTTGATCGTCGGCCTGGCCATGGGCTTTGCGGTGATCCCGAACATCTACTCGATTGCCGAAGACGCCGTGTTCAGCGTACCGAAGAGCCTGACCCTGGGCTCCCTGGCCCTGGGTGCGACGCCATGGCAGACCCTGACGCGTGTGGTGATCCTGACTGCCAGTCC
>NKIE01000244.1 GCA_002256055.1 Pseudomonas sp. PGPPP3
GATATCACCCTGACCTCGGTGTTCGTTACTCACGACCAGGAAGAAGCCATGGAAGTGGCCGACCGCATCGTAGTGATGAACAAGGGCGTGATCGAGCAGATCGGCTCGCCGGGCGAAGTCTATGAGCAACCGGCCAGCGATTTTGTTTATCACTTTTTGGGCGACTCAAACCGCCTGCACCTGGGCGACGACGGCCACATCCTGTTCCGCCCCCACGAAATTTCCCTGTCGCGCCTGACTCAAGATCAGCACCTGGCAGCCCAAGTACGCGACATCCGCCCGCTCGGCGCCATCACCCGTGTGACCCTGAAAGTCGAGGGCCAGGACGAGCTGATCGAAGCCGAAGTGGTCAACGACCACGCCAGCCTGGCCGGCCTGATCCGTGGCGAAACCCTGTACTTCAAGCCACGGCCCAGCTTTGCGGCCAACGGTCACTGAGTTGAACCATCACAAAACCAAAGCCCGCTGATCAGCGGGCTTTTTTCTGCGCTGAATCCCCCCTGCGGCGCTCCGCCCCAGGCAGGCGTCCAGCGTGTCGCGGTTACAATGGGGTTTTTCTCGGAGCATTGCTGATGAGCCAATCCCCTGCCTACGGCGTCGGCGACGCGTCCTACCAGGCCGCCGGTGGTATCGACGGTCTGCAACGCCTGGTCGATGACTTCTACACGCTGATGGACGAGCAGCCCGAAGCTGCGGCGATCCGCGCCATGCACCCTGAAAGCCTGCAATTGGCGCGCGACAAGCTGGCCTGTTTTCTCAGCGGCTGGCTGGGCGGCCCGCGGTTGTTCAGCGAACGCTACGGGCCGATTGCCATCCCGGCGTTCCATGCCCAATGGCCAATTGACGAAACCCACAGCACCGCCTGGTTGCAGTGCATGGCCGGCGCCATCGCCCGTCAGCCTTACGCGCCAGACTTTGCCGAATACCTGCTGACCCAGTTGCGCGTGCCCGCCGCCCGCATCGTCCAGGCCAGCGGCAATCGGCATAAACGGGGATAAAACCTAAAGGCTACGTACAACCTGCCAAGGATGGCCTCAGCACCTAGCTACAGGCCAAAAGCAGAGCATGGACATGCTGTTGCCCCGCCCGTAATGTGCACACAAGCCATGTCGCTTTACCTCCCCGCCTTTTGTCGCGTTTTTTGGCGCGACACTCAAGCCGAACAAGGAGTTACGCATGGACAAGGAACGTTGTCAGATACAAGTGGCGAAAATAATTACGCCGATTGTGTCGCCTACTTATAGTCATGAGCCAATCGCAAATATGGAGTAGTGATGTTTTTCGGAACTGAAGATAACGCTAAAATTCTGGCCGATTTTCTACGCAAATCCGGAGCGGCTCATATCGACAACGAAGCAAGAGCCACTCGTCTTTCCTTAGCAAGAGAGATAATCAGCTATATCTATAAATCACCTGAAGGGTGGGATGAGCGCTGTAGCTTCAACATAAAACATATCGGCGACCAGTTTCTTCAGTGGTTTAGAGGTTTTAGCCCAGAGAAGCCAGCCGATATTGATTATATCTACTCAATGTCTTATAGGTTTCTTTGCGAATTTGATTTTTTAGTTGGCCCCGGCAAAGAACTTAGCATGGAGCTGCGATCCATAAGAAATAAGATTCAGCATGACAGCGCCGAAATGGAGGACGATGTTAAATCGCAAATCATATACGCCTCCTACACAATGCCGGCCAATATCGCAAAGGAATTCATCAATGATGCGAACATTGGGATCTTCAAGGATTTCGAGCAAACAAGAATTGAAGCCGAAAAACTTAAGAGCCAATGGGACGAGGAAATAAAACAAAAGCAGACCACAGCAGAAGCCCTAAAAGACAAACTCGACGAATACAAAATTGGCTTTAATTTTGTCGGGTTATACAAGGGCTTTTCCGATTTAGCCAGCAAGAAAATAAAAGAATCCTTCTGGCTATTCTGGTCCCTAATAGGCATGGGAACCCTAATTATTCTACCGCTGATATCCGAAATCATATTTGCAGCAAGCGAAATATATGGCGGCCAATCTTTTACAGCCAACCATCTGATCATCTTAATCCCACTAATTTCCATCGAGATAATTTTGATCTATTTTTTCAGAATCATCTTAATCAACTATAGATCTGTAAAAGCTCAAATTATGCAGCTCGAGCTAAGACAGACTCTTTGCCAATTTATTCAGAGTTACGCGGGATATTCAGCAGAGATTAAGAAGCAAGACTCTGCAGCATTGGAAAAATTTGAGAATCTGATTTTTAGCGGGATTCTTTCTGACCCTGAAAAACTCCCCAGCACCTTTGATGGTCTCGAACAGATAGGCAACTTGATAAAAAGTGTAAAAGGCTCATAACAACTGTATATGGACTCTCCCCACAAGTAGTGAGCAAAGCTTTGCTTTTGCACCTGTCGTCAGCGCGGTTGCATTCGACTACCCGGCCTGTTTTGGGCTTTACCGCCCTGGCCATTCTGTAGCTCGCGCAGCTAATGCTTGTTATCGGCCTTATTCCGCTGCAGGACTCGCCTGTTTCGACAGTGCTACTCAGCGCACTAACGCAGCCCAAACTCCACACAGAAAAAAGCCCGGCAAATGCCGGGCTTGGGTTTGTGTCGCACACACTTACAGCTTGGCGATCGACACCTCGGTGGATTTGACGAAGGCGATCACTTCACTGCCCACCTTCAAGTCCAGTTCGCGCACTGAACGGGTGGTGATCACCGAAGTGACGATGCCGGAAGCGGTTTGCACGTCGATTTCCGACAGCACGTCGCCGAGGACGATTTCCTTGATGTTGCCTTTGAACTGGTTGCGCACGTTGATGGCTTTAATGGTCATGGTGTTGCTCCTTGGATTGGGGGTACGAATTTACGGTTAGGGTTACAGCGCCCAGCGCAACTGCGTGGGCAAGGGTGAAAGGGGTTCTGGTTCCGGTGGGATGAGGGGCAGCGCCAGCACCCGGTTGAGCACGTCGGCTTCCAGTGCGGCCAGGCGCGCCGAACCGCGCTGACGGGGCCGTGGCAGATCGACCTGTAGGTCGAGGCCGACTTCGCCGTCTTCGATCAGGATCACCCGGTCGGCAATCGCCACCGCCTCGCTGACATCGTGGGTTACCAGCAACACGGTAAAACCGTGTTGCTGCCACAGGCGCTCGATCAGTTGCTGCATCTCGATCCGGGTCAGGGCATCCAGCGCACCCAGCGGTTCATCCAGCAGCAACAGCCGTGGTTGGTGAATCAGCGCGCGGGCCAACGCTACGCGCTGCTTCTGCCCGCCGGACAAGGCCGCCGGCCATTCATTGGCACGTTCGGCCAGGCCGACGGCGTCCAGCGCTTGCAGGGCCTTGGCCCGCCAGTCGCCGGTCAGGCCCAGGCCGACGTTGTCGATCACCCGCTTCCACGGCAGCAGACGCGAGTCCTGGAACATCAGGCGGATATCACTGCGCGACGCCGCCAATCCGGCATTGCCGGCGCTCAGTACACCGCCGCTGGGCTCATCCAGCCCGGCCAACAGGCGCAGCAAGGTGCTCTTGCCGCAACCACTGCGGCCCACCACCGCGACGAACTGCCCAGCCGGGATGCGCAGGTCAATGTTGTGCAGCACCTGCCGCGTGCCGAAGGCCTTGTGGATGCCATTGATGGCCAGCGGCAGGCCGCTTTTCAGACTGTGGAGAACGCTCATTGTCCACCCGCCTTGGCCTGATAGGCCGGATGCCAGCGCAGCCAGATACGCTCAAGACCACGGGCGCTGCTGTCGGCCAGCTTGCCCAGCACCGCATACAAGAGAATCGCCAGCACCACTACGTCGGTTTGCAGGAACTCGCGGGCGTTCATTGCCAGGTAGCCGATGCCGGCACTGGCGGAGATGGTTTCCGCGACGATCAGGGTCAGCCACATAAAGCCTAAGGCGAAGCGCACGCCGACCAGGATCGATGGCAAGGCGCCAGGCAGGATCACCTGAAGGAACAGGCTGAACCCAGACAGGCCATAGCTGCGGGCCATTTCCACCAACGCCGGGTCGACGTTGCGGATGCCGTGGTAGGTGTTCAGGTAGATCGGGAACAGGGTGCCGAGGGCGACCAGAAAGATCTTCGCGCTCTCGTCGATGCCGAACCACAGGATCACCAGCGGGATCAGCGCCAGGTGTGGCACGTTACGAATCATCTGCACCGAGCTGTCGAGCAGGCGTTCGCCCCACTTCGACAGGCCGGTGATAAAGCCCAGAGTCAGGCCGATGCTGCCGCCGATGGCAAAGCCAATGCCGGCACGCCAGCCGCTGATGGCCAGGTGGGTCCAGATCTCGCCGCTTTCCAGCAGGCTCCAGCCGGCGGTCAGCACCGCACTGGGGGCTGGCAGAATCCGCGTCGACAGCCAGCCGGCGACCACGGCGATCTGCCAGATTGCCAGCAAGGCAATCGGCAAGGCCCAAGGCGCCAAGCGCAAGGCCAAGCGTTCAATTGTTGTACTCATGTTCAACCTCGTAACGACGGCGCTGGCCAGTCGTCATGCCTAAAAATAAGTGGCCGCATCCTGCAGCCGTTCGGGCGCTCCTGCGTTTGCTTCCCGCGTCCGTGCGAGTGCAGCTCCTTAACGCTGCGCTGCCGCCTTGGGCAGGATGTCGTTGGCCACCATCTCGCCGAACGGGCTGACATAGCCGCGGCCTTCCGGCACCGCTGGGCGGTTAACGTCCAGATGGGGGAACAGCAGTTCGGCCACCCGATATGACTCTTCTAGGTGCGGGTAACCGGAGAAGATGAAGGTGTCGATACCCAACGCGGCGTACTCCTTGACCCGCGCGGCCACGGTCGGGCCGTCGCCGACCAGCGCCGTGCCGGCCCCACCGCGTACCAGGCCGACCCCGGCCCAGAGGTTGGGGCTGACTTCCAGATGGTCCTTGCTGCCGCCATGCAAGGCGGCCATGCGTTGCTGGCCGACTGAGTCAAAGCGCGCCAGAGACGCCTGGGCGCGGGCAATGGTGTCGTCATCGACATGGCTGATCAGCTTGTCAGCGGCGGCCCATGCCTCGGCGTTGGTTTCGCGCACGATCACATGCAAGCGAATACCAAAACGCAGGGTGCGCCCGAGCTTTTCAGCCTTGGCCCGCACTTGTGCAATTTTTTCCGCCA
>NKIE01000245.1 GCA_002256055.1 Pseudomonas sp. PGPPP3
GTCAGGTGCCACAGCGGCGACAGCACGCTGCTGTCGTTGGTCACGGGCGCGGCCAAGGTCCGGCTTTCGGTGTGGATGCGCTCGTGCCGCAGGCCCAGGTAGGTCTGCCATTGCGGCGAGATCTCCCACTCATCCTGCACGTAGAAGGCCTGGCGCTTGACCCGGGCATCGAAGGGCTGGCCTTCGAAGTCGGCCAGCACCGGCTGGCCCTGCTGGGTGACCGTGCGTTCTTCGGCGCGCTTGCGCCATTCCAGGTCCCAGCCGGCGGTGAGGCTGTGCGCCTCGCCCATCAGCAGGCTGTATTTGCCGGCCTGGCTCAGGCTCTCGTCCTTGCCACCGCCGACGGCCTGCAGCCACAGCGCGCCCTGGCGCAGGTTGCGTGAGTCGAAGTTCCAGCGTTGCTGCTGCACGCCGGCGCGCAGCTCGACACGCTGGTCGGTGGCAAAGCGGTGGGCATAGGTCAGGTTGGCGCGCAGGTTCTGCCAGCTGCCGTTCTGGGCGCCATCGTCGTCGAGCACCGGTGTGCCGGACAGGATGCGGTTGGTGTTGTCGGTGCGGTTGTTCCAGAAGGCCTTGAGCAAGAAGGTCTGCAGCGACAGCGTCTTCTCGTCGCCCTTCCAGTTCAGCCGCGGCGAGATGTTGAAGCCGTGGCCCCAGGTCTGCTGCTCGCCCACCTGGATCGAATGGGCCGGCAGGCCATCGGTGCCAGGCATCTGGCGCTCGGTGGTGATGCGGTTTTCCCGGTTCCACTCGAACAGCGACACCGGCAGCGACGCGGCCCAGGGCCCCATGGTTTCACCCAGCGTCAGGCTCAGGTTGCCCATCGGCCGGTCGCTGCCATCGGTCAGACCCAGGCGCAGATCCCGCTGCGACCGGCGGGGTGCGTCCTTCAGGATGATGTTGATGGTGCCGGCAATGGCCTGTGCGCTCTGGTCGGCGGTGGGGGCGCGCAACACCTCGATGCGCTCGATCTGCGCCGGGTCCAGCCGGTCCAGCGCAAAGCCTTGCGGCGCCGGGTCACCGTTGATCAGGATCTGCGTGTAGCCCGAGCCCAGGCCCCGCATGCGCGGGCCGCCCGAGTCGACATTCACGCCGGGCAGGCGGCGCAGCACGTCCAGCGCATTGGTGTCGCCGAACTTGTCCAGTTCTTCGCGCCCATAGATCTGCTTGGCCACGCTGGCCGCGCGCCGCAGGTCGGTGGCGCCCAGCCGGCCGGCGATTTCCACCCGCTGCGCACTGGTGGGTTGCGGGGTCGGGCCGTCGCCCTGGTCGGCCGATCCGATGCCCTGGGCCTGCACGGCACTGGCGGCCAACAGCAGGCAGAAGCAGGCGATCAATCGGTTCATGTGCGGCACCTTAAAACGGCCACAGCGGGCTGATAAAGAAACGGTCAAACCAGCCCGGCTGGCTGGCGTCGGCAAAGGCGCCAGTCCCGGAGTAGGTAATGCGTGCATCCGCGACCCGCGTCGACGCCACAGTGTTATCGGTGGCTACGTCGTCGGGACGGATCAGGCCGGCAATGCGCACCAGCTCGTCACCGGTATTGAGGGTCAGCCACTTCTCGCCGCGCACCGACAGAATGCCGTTGGGCAACACTTCGGCCACCGTCACGGTGATCGAGCCGGTCAAGCTGTTGCTTTGCCCCGCCTGGCTGTCGCCCTTGGTGTCGCGGGAGCCGGAGTAACCCACATCCAGATTGAGACTATTGGAATCCAGCGGATTAAGAATATTGCCCTTACCTGGGTTGTCCGCAGACACCGTACTGCCAAATAACGAGGTCAGCCCCATCTTCGCGGTGCTGTCCTTGGCAATTTGCGAGTTGGCTTTTTTGCTCGCCTGGGTTCTTTCATTCAGGGTGATGGTGATGATGTCCCCCACCCGATACGCCTTACGGTCATCGTAGAGGTTGTTGCCGAACCCTGGCTGATAGATCGCGCCATTGTTCTGCGCCGCCGGCAACGGCGTGCGCGGTAGCACGGGCGAGAAGTACGGGTCATTTGGCTTGGCCGCAGGCGCCACGCAACCATTCAGCGCCAGAGCGCTAAACAGCGAGCAAACAATCATTAGCCGGTTCATACCTACTACCTCACGGCGTGCTGCAACTGGAGTGGGGTCAAACAGCGACCGCCACCCGCGAATTAAAGATTCTGGGTAATAAAGGAGAGCATCTGGTCGGCCGTCGAGATGACCTTGGAGTTCATCTCGTAGGCGCGCTGGGTGGTGATCATGTTGACCAGCTCTTCCACCACGCTGACGTTGGAGTTCTCCAAGGTGTTCTGCAGCACGGTGCCCAAGCCGGTCAAACCTGGCGTACCCACCTGGGGCGCGCCGCTGGAACCGGTTTCGAGAAACAGGTTATTGCCGATCGCCTGCAAACCCGCGGGGTTGACGAAGTCGGCGGTCTGGATGTTGCCGACAACCTGTGGAGCAGGATCACCGCTGACGGTCACCGACACGGTACCGTCTTCACCGACGGTGAAGGTCTGCACTTCTGCGGGCAGGACGATGGCCGGCTCAAGGGAATAGCCCTGGGAAGTCACCAGCTGACCATTGGAGTCCAGGTGGAAACTGCCGTCACGGGTATAGGAGACCGTGCCATCTGGCTGCAGAATCTGGAAGAAACCGCGACCATTAATCGCCATATCCAGCGGCTGCTCGGTGGTCTGCAAGCTGCCCTCGGTGAACATCTTCGAGGTGCCGACAATGCGCACACCGGTACCCAGCTGCAAGCCGGTGGGCAGCTGACTGTCCTGACTCGACTGCGCACCTGGCTGCCGGCGAATTTGATAGAGCAAGTCCTGGAACTCGGCCCGATCGCGCTTAAAACCCGTGGTCGAGACGTTGGCCAGGTTGTTGGAAATGGTCGTCAGGTTCATGTCCTGAGCGGACAACCCGGTTTTACTAACCCACAGAGCCGGAAGCATGATGATTCTCCTCGAGCGCCGAAATCATGGCGCTACGCCTTGGTAATTAGGTGAATTGCAAAACGCGCGCCATCGCCGTGTCGTTGTCTTCGGCAGTGCGCATCATCTTCACGTGCAACTCGAACTGGCGAGATAGAGACAGAATCGCCGTCATTTCCTCAACCGCATTGACGTTGCTGGCCTGCAAGAATCCCGAACTAACCTGCACACTGGCGTCCGACTGCACCTGACCCGTGCCTTTGAAGTGGATCATGCCGTCCGTTTGCTTCTCCAGCTGCGCCGGATCTGGCCGAACCAGCTTGAGGCGATCAACCTCGGCGATCACGCTAGGCCCCTCGCCTAGGGCACGGATACTGATGGTGCCATCTTTACCGATTTCGATTTTCTGCTCCGGCGGCACAGAAATCGGCCCACCATTGCCGATTACCGGCAACCCACTGCCGGTGCGCAACATACCCAGCGCATCGACCTTGAGGCTGGCGCTGCGCACATAGGCCTCCCCACCATCGGGCGACTGCACCGCCAGCCAACCATCACCCTCAATGGCGACGTCCAGTTCATTACCGGTTTCCTGAAGGGAGCCTGGAGTAAAGTCAGTACCCGGGCGCTCGCTCATGGCGTAGACCCGTGACGGATGAACCTCGCCGAACAACGGCATGGAGCGCGCCTGCTCCAGATCGCGCTGAAAGCCATTGGTCGAGACGTTGGCCAGATTGTTGGCATGGGCGCGCTGGGCCAGGGTGTTCTGGCTGGCGCCGGTCATGGCGACATACAACATCTTGTCCATGGCATTGCTCCGCAGTATGGGCTGAGAGGGCCAGATGCTTGACGCTAAACCCTCAATTACCTACTACACAGCAAACGGCGTGCCACGCCCAAAATTCGGATTTAACCGATTGATAATTAATGTTTTTAAAAATAAAAAAGCCCCAGACAGGGGCTTTAGGATGATTGCAACGGCGACTATCTGCCGCCCGCGACAGGTGACTTGCCGCGAGCCGAGATACCTACCGCAAGGCGTTACCGCAGGTTGATGATGGTCTGGGTAATCGCGCTCTCGGTTTCGATGGTTTTCGCGTTAGCCTGATAATTACGCTGAGCAACAATCAAGTTCACCAACTGGTCGGACAGTTCGACGTTGGAGTCTTCCAACGCACCGGACTGCAAGGCCCCCATGGTGCCGCTACGTGGAGTACCTACCACAGGCTCACCGGACTCAAACGATTGGGTCCAGGCCGTTTTGCCCGCAGGCGTGAGCCCCTGCTGGTTGGCAAAATTGGCCAGCACGACCTGCCCCTGCACCCTCGATTGGCCGTTAGTGTAACGGGCGAAGATAATCCCAGTGTCGTCCACCTCAAGACCTGCGAGCTGGCCCGTGGTATAGCCATCTTGGCTCACACTGCTGACAGCAAACGCACTGGAAAACTGCGTAGATGGGCGCAAATCCAGATTAACCCCTGTCGGGCTAGCTGCAGCGCCATTAGGCGCCCAAACCGGTGGCACCGCTGTGTTCGGCGCAGCTGGCACCCAGCCAGCCAAGTCCAGCGTGCCATTTGCTCCCGCCACCAAACCAACACCCGGCGTTTGTGTAAGCAACTGACCGGAGGCACTAAAAGCCAATGCCGCCGTGTATGGAGCAGTAGAGGTAGCCGGCGTCGCCGGGTTGCGTCCATCAATTAGCACATTCATCTGCCAGGCATTTGGCCCGGTCTTGAGAAAATACTGGGTCATCACATGGGAGTTACCCTGCGAGTCATAGATATTGGTCGAGGTGGCAGAGTTGTAACTGGTGGGATCGGAAGGATTAAAGGGCACGGTCGTAGGAACCGTATTGGTTGAGTTCAAGTTAAACGTTTGATCAACCTGAGTTGTAGCATTAGGGGCCTGACTGGCTGTCTGGACCTGAATATCACTAACCACACCATTCTGCAGATTACCGTTGCCATCCACAGCATAGCCCTGCAGCTTATAACCGAAGTTATTCACCACAAATCCTTGTTTATCAGTACCGAAGTAACCCGCCCGGGTGTAACTGATATCGCCATTGTTACTGGTGACAAAGAATCCATTACCGTTAACAGCCAAATCAAGACCGTTTTGCGTGTAATTAATATTGCCCTGCTTGAACTGCTGCGAGACATCCGACAACAACACGCCACTGCCCTGTGGATTGGCGCCC
>NKIE01000246.1 GCA_002256055.1 Pseudomonas sp. PGPPP3
CAGACCGCCCGGCTATGTACCGGCACTTATCGCCCTTCTTGTGAGCCTGCCACCAATGCCAAACCCCCATCTCAGTATCCTGGTGGTGGACGACACCAAGTTTTCCAGCGCCATCATTGGCCGCGCCCTGACCTTAGCGGGCTATCTTGACGTGCGTTTTGCCAGCAGCGCCCTGGATGGACTCAAGTTGCTTGAGGAGCGACCTGCCAGCGTGCTGCTGGCTGACTGGATGATGCCGGAGATCGACGGCCTGGAACTGACCAGCCGAGTGCGCCAACTGGACGAGACAACCCACCACTACACCTACATCATGCTGCTCACCGGCCGCGAGGGTGAAAACGTCCTCGGCGAGGCGTTCGAGCGCGGCGTCGATGACTTCATCAACAAGGCCGCCATGCACGAACAGCTGGTACCCAGGGTCTACGCCGCCGACCGCCTGTGCAACACGCTGCAGCGCATGCTGCAGGAAAATCATCTGCTAACCCAAAACATCAATAGCCTGGAAGAGCGCAACCTGGTCGACCCGCTGACAGGTCTGGGCAACACCCGTTACCTGCAACAAATGATGCTCGACAGCCTACGCCAGCTGGAATCCCGCGGCGGTGCACTGTGCTACCTGTTAATCGGCCTGGATGAAGCCCAGGCACTGCGGGAGCAGCATGGCGACGCGTTTTACAATGAACTGCTGCGCAGTGTCGCCCGCCGCCTGCAGCAGCATGTTCGGCCGCTGGATGTGCTGACTCGCTTGGATGAAAGCCACTTCGGCCTGCTGACCCTGCTCACCGACCTGCAGGAGTGCTCGCCCACCAGCTTCCGCCGCCTGCATGAAGGCCTCAACCTCAAGGCATTCAAAACCAGCGAAGGCTTTATCTCCCTCAAGGCCGGCATTAGCTTGGTCGGCCTCGATGCGCAATCACTGCCTACCACACCGCAAACACTGCTAGAGCGCGCCCGCCTCCTGCTGCCCGATGCCTGCAGCAGCGGCCGCATCAACGCCGTGCGCTTGCCCAAGGTCCAATAAGGTCGTGACCTGGCATGTGCTCGGCGCCGGCAGCCTCGGCAGCCTGTGGGCCACGCGCCTGGCCCGTGCTGGGCTGCCAGTACGCCTAATCCTGCGCAACTCGGCACGCTTGGCCGCCTACCACCAGGCCGGCGGTCTAACCCTGGTTGAGGCGCAGCAAAGTAGCCTCTATCCACTGAGCGCTGAAAATCTCGATGCCCACACACCCATCCAGCGGCTGCTGGTGGCATGCAAAGCCTACGACGCCGAAGAGGCCGTCGCCCGCCTGGCGCCGCGCCTGAACCCTGGTGCCGAACTGATCCTGCTGCAGAACGGCCTGGGCAGCCAGGAAGCAGTGGCAGCACGCGTTCCTCGAGCACGCTGCATTCTCGCCTCCAGCACCGAAGGCGCCTATCGCAGCGATGACTTCAGCGTCACCTTCGCCGGCCAAGGCAGCACCTGGCTAGGCGATCCATTGCAGGCCAGCCCGCCACGGTGGCTGGAACAACTCACGGCTGCGGGCATTCCCCATCAGTGGACCGATGAGATCAGCGTCAAACTGTGGCGCAAGCTGGCCCTCAACTGCGCGATCAACCCGCTGACCGTGCTGCACAACTGCCGCAACGGCGACCTTAGCCAACAGGCGGATGAAGTTTCTGCGCTCTGCACCGAGCTCAGTGCGTTACTACACAGCTGCGGCCAACCCAGCGCCGCCAGCGATCTGCAAAGCGAGGTGCGACGGGTGATCGAAGCCACCGCCGCCAACTATTCCTCCATGTACCAGGACGTGGCGGCCGGTCGGCGTACCGAGATTTCTTACCTGCTGGACTACGCCTGCAACGCGGCACAGCGCCAGCAGCAGCCCGCACCACATCTACTGGCTGTGCAACGGCGTCTGCGCGCCCACCTGAGTGCACGCGGTTTGCCCACCACCTAGCCAGCGCGCTACCCTGCCCAGCTCACACTCCCTGCCGACAGGCTTGCCATGTCCCTGCGCCAGCGCCTCGAAAACCTCACGGTCAGCCAGAAACTGCTGGCCGCCCTGCTGGTACTGCTGGCCACCGTGCTGCTGGTGGCCAACCTGGCGTTTATCAGTGCGGCCTACTGGATCTCCCGCGAAAATACCGCCCCCCAGGCCCTGCAAAGCCTCGGCCGCCTGATCGCCACCCCTGCACTGAGCCGCGAAGCCCTGACCTCACCTGGCAAGGCCGCTGCCCTGCTGGACACCCTAGAAGGCTTCAGTACGGTACGCGCAGCCGCTCTCTACGGCAGCGATGGTCAACGCCTGGCGCAATTACCCCGCGGTGAAAAACTACAACTGCCGGAACGCGCCGAACATCTGAATGAATGGCGTCACGACGACTTTCGCGCCTCGAAACTGATCGTTCTGCCGCAACCTGACCAAGCCCCCGGCCACTTGTTGCTGGTCGCCTCCAGCCAACTGTCAGAGGGCTTCTACCAAGGCATTCTGACGGCCAGCCTGGTCATTCTCGGCTTCAGCCTATTGCTGTGGATGGTGGTGGCGCGGCAGATCAAACGCCTGGTCACACGACCAATCCGCCGCCTGGAAGAACTGTCGCGCCAGGTGACCCGTGAAGAGAACTACGCCCTGCGCGCCCGCCGCGGCAACAACGATGAGCTCGGCAGCCTGGCCGAAGCCTTCAACACCATGCTCAGCCGCATGGAAGCCCGCGAACAGGAACTCAAGCGTGCCCGCGACGAGGCTCAAGTAGCCAGCGAGCAAGCCCGCCAGCTAACCAAGGAAACCCGCCACTCCAACCGCAAACTGGAGATGGAGGTACAGGTACGCAACAAGATCGAGAAGAAACTCACCGGCTTTCAGAACTACCTAAACAGCATCATTGACTCCATGCCCTCGGCCCTGATCGCTCTGGATGAGCAGCTCTACGTCACCCAATGGAACCAGGAGGCCAGCCTGCTCTCCGGCACACGCCTGCATGAGGCCCTGAACCAGCCGGTATTTCTCGCCTTTCCGCCGCTCAAACCATTTCTCGGCCTGTTGCGCCGCACCGCCGAACGCCACACGGTTGAGAAGATTGAGCGGGTTACCTGGATCAAGGAAGAATCACCCCGCCATTACGCCCTGACGTTCTATCCCTTGGTGGGCGTCAGTGGCCGCGGCGTGGTGATCCGCATCGACGACATCAGCCAGCGTCTGGCCATGGAAGAGCTGATGGTGCAGTCGGAAAAGATGCTCTCGGTCGGCGGCCTCGCCGCCGGCATGGCTCACGAGATCAACAACCCGTTGGGCGCCATCCTGCATAACGTGCAAAACATCCGTCGGCGCCTGTCGCCGGAGCTGGCTAAGAATCTTGAGCAGGCCCAAACAGCTCAGGTGGAGTTAGCGGCCGTGCAGCATTATCTGGCGTTGCGCGAGATCCCGCAGTTACTCGACGGTATTCAGCAGGCCGGCACCCGCGCCGCCAAAATCGTCAGCCACATGCTCAGTTTCAGCCGCCTCAGCAACCGTACTCTGATGCCCTGCGAACTAACCAGTCTGATCGACCAGGCGGTGGAAATTGCCGGCAACGACTTCGACCTCACCGAAAGCTTCGACTTCAAAGGCCTGACTATCGTCCGCGAATTCGACCCGCAACTCGGCCCCGTACCGGTCACCGCTAACGAGCTGGAGCAGGTGCTGCTCAACCTGCTGAAGAATGCCGCCCAGGCCATCCACCAGCGTGACGATGACGAGCCGGGGCGCATTATCCTGCGCACCCGCCTCAATCCGCCCTGGGCTGAAATCCAGGTCGAGGACAACGGCGTCGGCATGCCCGAGCAGGTGCGTAAGCGCATCTTCGAACCCTTCTTCACCACCAAGGAAATAGGCCAAGGCACCGGCCTGGGCCTGTCCGTGGCCTATTTCATTATCACCAACAATCACAAAGGGCAGATGGAAGCGCAGTCCTCACCAGGCGCAGGCACGTGCTTTACCCTGCGCCTGCCCCTGCAGCAAACCATTGCCGAACAAGGAACCTGAGTCATGGGCTACCGCCTCTCGAAAATCTATACCCGCACCGGCGACAACGGCGAAACCGGCCTGGCCGATGGCCGCCGGGTAACCAAGGACCACCCACGGGTGGAGGCTATGGGCGAGGTCGACAGCCTCAACAGCCAACTTGGCCTGCTGCTCGCCGACCTGGCCGAGCATGCCACCACGCACCCTGGCCTAAGCGAAGTAATTGACACCCTCAGCCCCTGCCAGCATCGCCTGTTCGACCTCGGCGGCGAGCTGGCGATGCCGGAGTATAAGGCCCTCGACCAAGCAGAAATCGAGCGCTTGGAAGCCGCCATTGATAGCTGGAATGAAGAGTTGGGCCCGCTGCAGAATTTCATCTTGCCCGGCGGCTCACGCTTGGTGGCCCAGGCCCATCTGTGCCGCAGCCTTGCGCGCAGCGCAGAACGCCGCTGCCAGCATCTGAATGCCGTAGAGCCTTTGAACGGCAGCGGCCTGGCTTACCTCAATCGCCTCTCAGATCTGCTGTTTGTGGCAGCGCGCCTGATTGGCCTGCGCACCCATATCAAAGAAGTGCTCTGGCAGGCCGCGCCCAAGCCTACGGCTTGAGCAGCCCCCTCACAGGCTTGGCCAGAACGCCCGAATACCGGCCACGCCTTGAGCACCCAGCTGCCAGGCGCGTTCGGTATCGCCGGCGCCCACACCGCCAAGCAGATAGACCGGCAGGTTGAGCCCGTCGATTAACTGCGCCGCCGCGTTCCAGCCCAAAGGCACGGCCTCGGGATGGCTCTGGGTCGGTTGCAGCGGCGACAGGGTGACAAAATCCACTCCCATCTGCCGGGCCAGTGCCAGTTCTTCGGCGTTATGACACGAGGCCGCCAGCCAGCGCTCAGCCGGGAACGGACGGCCCTTGTCGGCATATTTACGCAACTGCTGCGCCGTCAGATGCCAGCCCGCTGCAGGGAAATCCCCCAGCCACTCCAGCGGGCCTTTGAGCATCAACTGCGCCTTACCGGCACACAACCCCACCACGTCCACCGCCAGGTCGCGATACTCCGGGCTGTACATATTCGGCGCACGTAACTGAATCAGGCGCACGCCACTGGCGACGGCAGTCTG
>NKIE01000247.1 GCA_002256055.1 Pseudomonas sp. PGPPP3
CACAGAACATTGTCATCGGTGGTCTGGCTGGCGCCGCGCCGCCGTTGCTTGGCTGGGTCGCAGTAACCGGGCATGTCAGCGCCGAGCCATTGCTGCTGGTGCTGATCATCTTCGCCTGGACCCCGCCGCACTTCTGGGCCCTGGCCATTCACCGCAAGGAGGAGTACGCCAAGGCCGACATCCCCATGCTGCCGGTGACCCATGGCGAGCATTACACCAAGGTGCACATCCTGCTCTACACCTGCATGATGTTCGCCGTTACCCTGCTGCCATACGCCATCCACATGAGCGGCCTGCTCTATCTGGCCTGCGCCCTCGCGTTGGGTGCGCGCTTTCTGCACTGGGCCTGGGTGCTGTACCGTGACAGCCAGCCGCACGCGGCGATCAACACCTTCAAGTACAGTATCTGGTACCTGTTTTTGCTGTTTATCGCCCTCCTCGTCGACCATTACCTGTTATTGAGCCTATGACCCGCATCCAGAAAACCGTCTTTATCCTCGTCGCCATCATTGCCTTGGTCCTCGGCCTGACCGTCAACAAAGTGTTCAACAGCTCCAGTCAGGGCGATCCGGCGGCTCTACTGGATGCCGGGATCGTGTTGTTGCCGCAAAGCCGCAGTCTGCCGGCCCTGAGCCTGACCAATCAGGATGGCCAGGCGGTGGCGGTGGATCAGCTCAAGGGCAAGTGGAGCCTGCTGTTCTTTGGCTACACCTTCTGCCCGGACATCTGCCCGACCACCCTCGCCCAGCTGCGTGAGCTCAACACCTTGCTGCCCGAGGCAGCGCGCAACAACCTGCAGGTGATTCTGGTCAGCGTCGATCCCAACCGGGACACCCCGGCGCAACTGAAGACCTACCTGGGTTACTACGATGCCGGCTTCCAAGGCCTGACTGGCGAGCAGGCGAGCATCCAGAAGCTGGCCAACGGCGTCAGCATTCCGTTTATTCCGGCCGACACCAGTAAGGAAAACTACACCGTCGACCACAGCGGCAATCTGGTCATCGTTGGTCCCGACGGTCGCCAGCGCGGCTTTATCCGTGCGCCGCTGAATAACCAGAAACTCAAGGCGCAGCTGCCGGCCTTGCTGGCCCCCGACGCGTAGCCGGCTACCGGCGCAGAAACAAAAAAGCCCGCTCAACTGAGCGGGCTTTTACGTAGCGCGGTTTGGCGCTTAGAACGCGGGTACTACGGCACCTTTGTACTTGTCGTTGATAAAGGCTTTAACCTCGGCGCTGTTCAACGCCTTAGCCAGTTTCTGCAGGCCGGCGGCGTCCTTGTTCTTGCTGTTGACCACCAAAATGTTGACGTACGGCGAGTCGCTACCTTCGATCACCAAGGCGTCCTTGGTTGGGTTGAGGCCGGCTTCCAGAGCGTAGTTAGTGTTGATCAGCGCCAGGTCCACTTGATTCAGCACGCGCGGCAAGGTGGCGGCTTCCAGTTCACGAACCTTGATGGCCTTCGGGTTGTTGGCGATGTCTTTAACGGTGGCGGTGATGCCAGCGTCGTCCTTGAGGGTGATTACGCCGGCTTTTTGCAGCAGCAGCAAGGCGCGGCCGCCGTTGGTGGCGTCGTTGGGGATCACCACGTTGGCGCCCTGCGGCAGTTCAGCGAGGGTTTTGATTTTGCTTGAGTAAGCGCCAAAGGGCTCCACGTGCACGCCGGCGATGCTCACCAGTTTGGTTCCACGGCTGCTGTTGAACTCATCTAGGTACGGCTGGTGCTGGAAGAAGTTGGCGTCCAGACGGCCTTCGGCAACTTGCACGTTAGGCTGCACGTAGTCGGTGAAGACCTTGATCTTCAGCTCTACGCCTTGCTTGGCCAGGGTCGGTTTAACGAATTCGAGAATCTCCGCGTGGGGCACGGCTGTGGCCGCGACACTGATGGATTCGGCCTGGGCGGCGCCGGCGAAGGTAGCCAGAACGGCAAAGCTAGCGAGCAGTTTTTTCATCATCAAGTTCCTTGTGGGGGGTAATGCAGGCTGCGGCGGATAGCCGCTCGCCTGCCAGGCGTTTACGTGTGGGAGCTTTCTATTTTCTAGAGAAATGCACCACCAGCTTGTCGCCGGTGGATTGCAGGATTTGCACGAGGATCAGCAGCAGGATCACCGTCACCGCCATTACGTCCGGCTGATAGCGCTGGTAACCATAGCGCACCGCCAGGTCACCAAGGCCGCCGCCGCCGATCAGGCCGCTCATGGCGGTGTAGGACACCAGAGTGATGGCCGTCACCGTGGCCGCAGCAATCAGGCCCGGCAGTGCTTCCGGCAACAGGGCGCGGAAGATGATCTGCAGGGTGCTGGCGCCCATGGCTTGGGTGGCTTCGATGATGCCGCGGTCGACTTCACGCAAAGCAGTTTCCACCAGGCGGGCGAAGAACGGTGTGGCGCCGACTACCAACGGCGGAATGGCGCCGGCCACGCCCAGCGAGGTGCCGGTGATCAGCACCGTCAGCGGGATCATCAGGATCAGCAGGATCACGAACGGCACCGAGCGCAGCACGTTGACCAGCAGCGACAGCAGGCCATACAGAGCTTTCTGTTCGAACAGCTGGCGCGGTCCGCAGAGAAACAGCAGCACGCCCAGCGGCAGGCCGAGCAGCACGGTGAACAGCAGCGAGCCGCCGAGCATGTTCAGGGTGTCGAGGCTGGCGTAGCCGATTTCCGTCCAGTCGACGTTGGGCAGCCAGCGGGTCAATAAGGCGTCCATCAGCGCAGCACCTCCAGATGCACATCAGCGGCCTGGAAGCGCGCCAGGGCGGCGTCCAGATCGCCGCCGGTGAGGGCCAGGGTTAGCTGGCCGTAGGGGGTGTCCTTGATCCGGTCGATGCGCCCGGCGAGGATGCTGTAATCCACCCCTGTCTCGCGCGCCACGGTGCCCAGCAGCGGCGCGTAGGTGGCTTCGCCCTGGAAGGTCAGGCGCAGGATGCGCCCCTGGACGTGGCGGAAGTCATCGCGCTGGCCGTCTTCATCGACGTGCTCGGACTCCTGCACAAAGCGCTGCGTGGTGATGTGCTGCGGGTGCAGGAACACCTGCGCGACCGGGCCTTGCTCGACAATGGCGCCGTCGTCCAGCACCGCCACGCGGTCGCAGACCCGACGGATCACGTCCATCTCGTGGGTGATTAGGACGATGGTCAGGTTCAGCTCGCGGTTGATCTCGGCCAGCAGTTGTAACACCGAGGCGGTGGTCTGCGGGTCGAGGGCGCTGGTGGCCTCGTCGCACAGCAGGATCTTCGGCTCGGTGGGCAGGGCGCGGGCGATGCCGACGCGCTGTTTCTGCCCGCCGGACAGCTGGGCCGGGTATTTCTTCGCGTGCTGGCTGAGGCCGACGCGCTCGAGCAGCTGGGCCACGCGGCTGTCGATTTGCCCACGGGTGTAGCTGCCGGCTAGTTGCAACGGCAGGGCGATGTTCTCGGCGACGGTCTTCGAGCTGAGCAGGTTGAAGTGCTGGAAGATCATCCCAACGCGCTGGCGAAAACGCCGCAGGCCGGCGGCATCAAGGGCGGTAACGTCTTCGCCGTCGATCAGGATGCGCCCGCCGGAAGGCTCTTCCAGGCGGTTGATCAGGCGCAGCAGGGTGCTCTTGCCGGCACCGGAATGGCCAATCAGGCCGAACACTTCACCGCGTTTGATACGCAGGTCGGTGCTTTGCAGGGCACTGATCTCGCGGCCATTGACGGGGTACGTCTTGTGGACGTGATGGAATTCGATCACGGGAGAAACCTTGTGGGTTTGTCGAGGTGCCGGGTGGGCACAAAGGCCGGCAGTTTACCGGGCGCTGCATAGATCACGAAAATCTTTGTCGATCTATGGTTATAGCCAAAATAGTTGGTAGCCGGTGACCGTAGGATGGGTATCGCTGCGCTCAACCCATCCTAGCAAGCCTGTGCCGTAGGGCTTAGGGCTTGGGCGTTAGCACCAGTTGCGGCACTTGCTCGGCATTCAGGGCTTGGCTCAGTTGCAGCTTGAAGGCCGGGTCGAGTTTTTTCACCCGTGCCGAGAGCAGCGCCGCGACCCAGGGGAAGTCCTTGGCCTGGCGCACGTCGATCTGCACCGCGCAGTCGAAATTGACCACGTCGGCCGCGACGCCATCGAGCAGCTTGCGCAGGCCTTCGTTGTCCTTCTCGTCGAGCATCAGCAGGCTGATGGTGCTACTGGCGGCGTCCGGCTTGATCAGCTGTGCCTGCGGTTTGGCCGGGGCGACCGGCACCTGGCTGGCGGCCAGTGCGGCTGCTGCTTTCTTCTGGGCGGCGGCACGTTCGGCGGCGAGTTTCTGCTGGCGGGCCTGTTCGGCTTTGGCCGCCGCTTGTTTGGCCGCGGCCTGTTTTGCTGCCAATTGCGCTTGCTCGGCGGCGGCCAGTTCGGCTACACGGGCTTTGGCAATCGCGTTGTCCAGGCCGCTGGTCAGAGCCGGGGCCTGTGGCAGCAGGCCGCGAGCCTTGCTGAGTGATGCGCTGGCACCATTCAGATCGCCGTTTTGCAGCGCGGTTTGGCCCTGTTGCAGGTGGTTTTCGGCCAGTTGTCGCTGGTATTGCTCCAGGCGCGTGTCGCCGGCGGCGCGTTGGCGCAGGCTGGCCAACTGGCTTTCGGCTTGTTGCAGCTGGCCACGGCTGATGCTCTGGTCGAGATTGCGAAAGGCACTGACCAGATCGTCGACCGGCAGCTCGTCATCGGCGGCGTGGGCAACGCTGAAGGCAGTGCTGGTCAAAAGGGAAACCAACAGCAGGGGCAGGCAACGGGAGATGAACGACTTCATAACTGTGCGTCTCTAATTGTGCAAAAAACGCGCAAGTCTACACTGCCGGCCGCACACCACCAAACTTGCCCACTATCCCGACGTATTCCAGCGCTTTAGCGACCAGTTCACGCGGTTCGCCGCGGCAGGGCGAGGCTGAGGAGGAACAGGCTGGCGGCGCAGACCACGATCGACGGGCCGGCCGGGGTGTCTTCGAACCACGACAGGCTGAGGCCGCCGCCGACCGCCAGCATGCCCAGCAGGCTGGCGCCGATGGCCATTTGTTCCGGAGTCCGTGAGTGACGCTGGGCGGCGGCGGCGGGAATGATCAGCAGCGAGGTGATCAGCAGCACGCCGACGA
>NKIE01000248.1 GCA_002256055.1 Pseudomonas sp. PGPPP3
CTACGAATGTGGGCGATGACTTGCGAGCGCACACGGAAGGTGTGGCGCACGTCTTCGTTGACGATCAGGTCGACGTAACGCTGGCGATAGCGCTGCTCGGTGTCGGTCAGGCCGTGGTGCTTGTCCGGCAGCGGACGCAGCGACTTGGTCAGCAGGCGTACGTTGGTCATTTCCACGTACAGGTCGCCCTTGCCCGAGCGAGCCAGGGTGCCTTCGGCGGCGATGATGTCGCCCAGGTCATAGTGCTTGACCGCTTCCAGAGTCTCAGCCGACAAGGTCTTGCGGTTGACGTAAACCTGCAAGCGCCCGGTCATGTCCTGCAGCACCATAAAGGCACCGCGGTTGAGCACGATACGGCCGGCGATCTTGACCGGGATGGCGGCTTCAGCCAGCTCTTCCTTGGTCTTGTCGGCGTATTGCTTTTGCAGGTTGTCGCAGTAGTTATCACGACGGAAATCATTGGGGAAGGCATTGCCCTGCTCACGCACGACCGCAAGCTTTTCCTTGCGCTGGGCAATCAGCTTGTTCTCTTCCTCGTGGATGGCGTGCTCGTTTAGCGGTTGTTCGCTCATGGTCGTAGGGTTCCCAAAAATAATTCGGTCAGGCGCACTGGTCGCTTATAGGCCTTGCTTGAGGCTGGCTACCAGGTACTCGTCGATATCGCCATCCAGCACCTTGTCGCAGTCGCTGCGTTCGATGTTGGTGCGCAGGTCCTTGATCCGCGACGCATCGAGGACATAAGAGCGGATCTGATGACCCCAGCCGATGTCCGACTTGGAGTCCTCCAGCACTTGCGAGGCGGCGTTGCGTTTCTGCACTTCCTGCTCGTACAAGCGCGCGCGCAGCATTTTCATCGCCGTGTCTTTGTTGGCGTGCTGGGAGCGTTCGTTCTGGCAGCAGACCACGGTATTACTCGGCACGTGGGTAATTCGCACCGCCGAATCGGTGGTGTTTACGTGCTGACCACCGGCGCCCGAGGAACGGTAGGTGTCGATACGCAGGTCCGACGGGTTGATCTCGATTTCGATGTTGTCATCGATTTCCGGCGAGACGAACACCGCAGTGAACGAGGTGTGGCGACGATTGCCGGAGTCGAACGGGCTCTTGCGCACCAGACGGTGCACGCCGATCTCGGTACGTAGCCAGCCAAAGGCGTATTCGCCTTTGATGTGCACGGTAGCCCCTTTGATCCCGGCCACTTCGCCAGCGGACAACTCCATGATGGTGGCCTCAAAGCCACGCTTGTCGGCCCAGCGCAGGTACATGCGCAACAGCATGTTGGCCCAGTCCTGGGCCTCGGTGCCGCCGGAACCGGCCTGAATGTCCAGATAGGCGTTGTTCATGTCCATCTCGCCGCTGAACATGCGGCGGAACTCCAGGGCTTCCAGCGCCGTACGCAGGCGCTCAACCTCAGCAGCCACATCGTCGACGGCTGCCTGGTCTTCTTCTTCGGCCGCCATTTCCAGCAGGTCACGGGCATCGCCCAGACCGCTGCTCATTTCATCCAGGGTATCGACGATCTGCGCCAACTGGGCGCGCTCGCGCCCCAGATTCTGGGCGTACTCGGGATTATTCCAGACGCTTGGATCTTCCAGCTCGCGGTTAACTTCGATCAGCCGATCATGCTTATGATCGTAGTCAAAGATACCCCCGAATAGTCTGGGAGCGTTCGGATAGGTCCTTGATGCTATTGAGGATCGGGTTGATTTCCATGACGCAGGGCACTCGCAAACGGAACTTTGGAAAAGCCGGCGAGTATACCCCAGTCACCGCACGCTGGCACGGTCGACGCGCCCCTGCGCCAGCCCGCAAACAGCCGCCAAGCCAGAGCCAGCAGCCCCTGAGCGCCAACACTGAGCGACGAATGGCCGGCAAATACCACGACCAGTTCTCCACCTCGGCGGACTGCCGCCGTTAGTGTGGCGCCATAAAAACAACAGCCCAGCACCTAGAAACGCACCAACACCCTCAATACATTTAAAAAAATCTATAGCTTTCAAACACCTAATAAATGGGGCGCACTAATTGCTAGTGCAAAGCCGCCGTTATGACAACGCCAAAAAATTGAAACGGTCGGAGCAGTTAATGGACCATTCATCGACACCCAAAACTACCTGGGTGCACCGCCTAATTCAGAGCGCCTTGCTCTGCCTGCTTGCCCCCGCCAACTACGCCTGAGCAATTGGCAGCAACTGCTGGAGAACAACACCCATCTAGACGAGCCCGACAAACTGGAAGCCGTCAATCGCCTGATCAATCGGTCCGTGGCCTACGTCAGCGATCAGCAAGCCTGGGGCCAGGACGACTACTGGGCCACCCCCGAGGAAACCCTGCGCCTGGGCCAGGGCGACTGCGAAGACTTCGCCATCGCCAAATACTTCGCCCTGCTCAAGCTCGGCGTCGCTGTCGAGCGCCTGCGCCTTACTTACGTTAAGGCCTTGGGCCGCAACAGCGCACACATGGTGCTGGCCTACTACCCCAGCCCGAATGCCCAGCCGCTGATTCTCGACAATCTCAATAGCCAAATCCTGCCCGCCGCCGCTCGCCGCGATCTGCTGCCGGTGTACGCCTTCAATGGCCAAGGCATTTACCTAGCCAAGGCGCCAACCCAGAAACTGCGCCACCCGACCACCCTGCTGGCGCGCTGGGATGAGCTAAGCGCACGCCTGCAGGACAGCAACCTGCAACCCCTGCTGTAAACCAATGCCGCGAGTAAACAGATAAGCAACCCAACAACATTGCCATCGAAAAATAAGATATACACTCAGCAAAATCTAAAAATACGCGCCACCGGCGCGCCTTGCTGAGCCCCAACCATGATGACCTTGCGCCAGATCCGCCACTTTATTGCGGTCGCAGAAACCGGCTCGATTTCCGCCGCCGCCCAAGCCGTGTTTATCTCCCAATCGACCCTGACCCTGGCCATTCAGCAGCTAGAAGAAGAGATTGGCGTTAGCCTGTTCAACCGCCACGCCAAAGGCATGAGCCTGACCCACCAGGGCCACCAGTTCCTGCGCCAGGCCCACCTGATCCTCGCCTCAGTAGACAACGCCAAGCGCAGCCTGCAACAGAGCACTGACCAGGTGGCCGGCCAACTGACCATAGGCGTAACCAGCCTGGTGGCGGGCTACTACCTGGCCGATTTGATCACCCGTTTCCAGCGCGCCTACCCAAATGTGCAGACCCGGGTGATCGAGGATGAACGGCCGTACATTGAGCACCTACTGATCAGCGGCGAAATCGATGTCGGCGTACTGATCCTCTCCAACCTGGAAGACCGCCACGCCCTGCAAACCGAGGTCCTCACCCACTCACCTTATCGCCTGTGGCTACCCGCCCAGCACCCTCTATTGGAACTGGACAGCATCAGCCTGGCGGACGTGGCCAGCCAGCCACTGATCCAACTCAACGTCGATGAAATGGGCCTCAACGCCCAGCGCTTCTGGGCCCAGGCCAGCCTGCAGCCACACATCACCCTACGCACCGGCTCTACCGAGGCGGTGCGTAGCCTGGTGGCGGCCGGCCTCGGCTTATCGATCCAAGCCGACATGACCTACCGCCCCTGGTCCCTAGAGGGCGACATCATTGAGGCTCGCGCCCTAGTCGACCTGACCCAGACCCTCGATGTCGGTCTGGCCTGGCGCCGCGGTGCAGCCCGCCCAGCCCTAGTAGCGCCGTTCCTGACCGTAGCCCGCGAACAGCAAGGCGGCCGCAGGCCATCTATTTAATCGAACGCTGCTTTCAGTATTTAGCATTTGTAGGGAGCCAACCTGCGCTCTAGTCTCAGAACAACCCAAGCGCGGGTAGAAGGTCGCGGTCGCAGATAACCCTGTACCGCCCGATCAAGACGCAAGAGTGCTACAGATGGTTGAAGCCAACGCGACACCCTTTTACAGCGAACTGTTGATCGATGGCCAACTGCTGGCAGGCGAAGGCGCTGCCGAAGCAATCATCAATCCAGCCACGGGTGAAATTCTCACCCAGATCCGCGAAGCCTCTGCCGAGCAGGTTGAAGCTGCGATCCTGGCCGCACACCGCGCATTCAATGACTGGTCACGCACCACCCCGGCCCAACGCGCCGCAGTTTTGCTGGCGATTGCCGACGCCATCGAACAGCGCGCCGAACCCCTGGCGCGCCTGGAAGCCCTTAACTGTGGCAAGCCTCTGCACCTGACCCGTCAGGATGACCTCAGCGCCACCGTCGATGTATTCCGCTTCTTTGCCGGCGCCGTGCGCTGCCAGCAAGGCCAACTGGCCGGCGAATACCTGCCTGGCTACACCAGCATGGTGCGCCGCGACCCGCTCGGGGTGATTGCCTCTATCGCGCCGTGGAACTACCCACTGATGATGGCAGCCTGGAAGATCGCCCCCGCCCTGGCCGCCGGCAACACGCTGGTGTTCAAGCCTTCCGAACACACACCACTGTCAATTCTCGCACTGGCCCCGGCACTGAATGACATCCTTCCGCGCGGGGTCATCAACATCCTCTGCGGCGGCGGCGAAGGGGTCGGCAGCCATCTGGTCAGCCACCCCAAGGTGCGCATGGTGTCGCTGACCGGCGACATCGTCACCGGGCAAAAAATCCTCCAGGCCGCCGCCAAGACCCTCAAACGCACGCACCTGGAGCTGGGCGGCAAGGCGCCGGTAATCGTGTGCAATGACGCCGACCTCGAAGCCGTGGTCCAGGGCGTGCGTAGCTACGGCTATTACAACGCCGGACAAGACTGCACCGCCGCCTGCCGCATTTACGCCCAGGCCGGTATCCATGATCGACTGGTCAGCGAGTTGGGCGATGCGGTGGCCAGCCTGCGCTTTGCCCGCAAGAAGGACAGCGACAACGAGCTAGGCCCACTGATCAGCGCTCGCCAGCGTGACCGGGTGGCCAGCTTTGTCGAGCGCGCCCTTGGCCAGCCCCATATCGAGCGGGTCACCGGCGCCGCAGCCCATCCCGGCCCAGGCTTCTTCTATCAACCAACCCTGTTGGCCGGCTGCAAGCAGGGCGACGAAATCGTCCAGCGCGAAGTGTTCGGTCCGGTCGTCACCGTGACCCGTTTCGACGAACTGGCCCAGGCCGTCGACTGGGC
>NKIE01000249.1:0-1655 GCA_002256055.1 Pseudomonas sp. PGPPP3
TGTGAGGGATCGCCCGTTGTCATCAAATCGGTTGCGGTGTTGTCAGTACTGGCGCTCCAGTGCGCTGACGAGATCGTGAAAGGCTTCACGATTGGACTCATTCAGGCTCATCAGAATTTGGTGCGCTTCCAGCACCTTGGCCTTAACCACGTCTTCAGACTGATCCTGCGAGGGTAAATCTGCCAGACACTCAGGGCATGGCAGCGGGCTTTCAACGATATTGAACACCTGATCGAAGCCCATGGATTGCAGCAGGCGGGTGATGTCATCGTGGGTCGTCACCACGGTGGGCAACAGGCCGATTTTCTGCCGCGACAGGATCGACAACTTGGCCAGCAAGCCGAGCGTGGTGCTGTCGATACTGCGGGTTTCCGTCAGATCAATGACAATGGCCGAGAAATTCAGGGAGGTGAAGATTTTCTCAATCGTCGCATCCAAAGCCGAACACAAGGTCAGACGCACTTCTCCGACGAACTTGAGAATAAATGTGCCGCTTTGCTCAGCAAACTGGATTTTACCAGTACTCATGCAAGGTTCCTGCTCATCACCAGCAAGGCGATATCATCCGGCATATCGCCCAACTTGGCCAGACCAAAGACTCGACGCAACCCATCAAGCGTACCGCCAGCGCTGGACACTAACTGCGGCAGAAGGGTCTCTTTCTCTTTGAGTGTATCGCCAGGCAAAAGGTCCAGAATACCGTCGGACAACAGCGTCAGGCTGAAGCTTTCAGGTATCTGCATGACATGATCCTGGTAGGTGGCTTCGGCGAACAAGCCCACCGGCAAGCCGCGCCCCTGCAAATAGTGCGACTCGCCTTCACTGAACAGCACGGGCAGCGGCAGATGGCCGCCGATGCTGTAGGTCAGCGAGCCCGCCTGCTCATCAATAACCCCACCAATCATGGTTACGTGCTTGCCCAACTTGCAGTTGAGCAGGCCGCGGTTGATATGCGCGAGCACATCCGAAGGCTTGAACTCCGGGAGCACCCCGCCGCGGCGCGACTCATAGAGCAAACGGGTGGTCATGAACTTCAACAGCACGGTGACAAAGGCCGATGACGCGCCATGGCCAGAAACGTCTGCCAGGTAAAACGCCACACGGTGATCATCGAGGCGGAAATAATCGACAAAGTCGCCAGACAGATAAAGCGACGGAATGATCTGGTGAGCGAACTGCAGGCCATCGGCAACCCAAGGCGTCTGCGGCAGCATATTCATCTGCACGTGTCGCCCGGCGTTTTGATCTTCCTCAAGCAGGCTTAGACTGGCCTGCAGCTGACGGTTGGCGGCTTCAAGTTTTTCCCGGTAGCGTAGGTTTTCCACCCGAAGCAGCACGCGATCCAGAGCTCGCCGCACCGAGTGCTCAAGCACAGCGAGATCTTCAAGAGGTTTGATCAGGTAGTCCGCGGCGCCCAAGCGCAGGGCTTCTACCGCATCGGTCATGACCCCGGCTCCGGAGACCACGATGACCGGTGTTTCAACCTGCAGCGCATTAATTCGGCGAATCAGCTCCAGACCATCGACCTGCGGCATGCGCAAATCACAGATGACCAGGTCTGGGTGATCTCGCTCAAACACTTCGAGGCCCTGCAACCCATTACTGGCTTGCAGGACGGTGAAACCGCTGTCTTCGAGATAGGCTGCAAGGCTCGC
>NKIE01000249.1:1726-5082 GCA_002256055.1 Pseudomonas sp. PGPPP3
CAATGATCAGCAGCTTGGCACTGGAATTGTGCATTGGGTATCCAGGCAAACAACGCCGGGGACGGGTTAAATTTGGCATCAGCACGCAGGTCTGGATGCATTGGCGAGGCTTCACTTCAAGGCGCAGACGGTACTCCCATCTCAGCATCGATTCAAGCGTGAGCCGATCGTCGCCGGGCGACTTTACACCTCAAATCCGCGGGGGTTATAAGAGTTACTGGAGAGCGTCCATAGAACAAGAGGAAGGGGTTAATGAGCCAAATTGATCGTGCCTACAGTGAGAAACGAGACTACATCCGCATGCGGATGGAAGCCAAAATGACTCTGCACCATGCCGGCCAGGAAATTCCAGCGCTGTGCCTGGATCTGTCTAGCACCGGCATGCAGGTCGAAGCGACCAGCAACCTGCAGATGGGTGAAAAAATCCGCGTTCAAATTGCCTCTGACCACGACAAGCTGTCTGGGCTGAACGCTGAGACCGAAGTGGTACGCGTCATCGATCTGGGCGACGGCCGCCAATCCTTGGGCCTGACCATTCTGTCCATGAGCTGAGTTAAGGCTTGCAGACACACAAAAGGCGGCCATGGCCGCCTTTTGTTTTATCCAGCCGATGACTTAGAAGTCATCCACCACTTCGCCATCCGTGACCTTGAACTCGCGATTTTGCAGGTAGGCATTGCGAATAAAGACGTACTTGTCGCCGCTGATCAGCTTTTCGGCCGACAGCAAGCTGGCACGGGTGTCGACAACATTGACACCACGGGTCACGTTGCGCGCAGGCACATCATTAATATACGGATAGGGTTCCAGCAGGCTGTCCGGGATTTTGGCAACAGCATCGCGACCGCTACTTGGCCCCAGCAGCGGCAAGACCACATAAGGACCACTGCTTACGCCCCAGGCACCGAGGGTCTGACCAAAGTCCTCATCACTCTTGCGCAGCTCCATCTTGGTCGCCACGTCGAAGAAGCCGAGCAGACCGAAGGTGGTATTGAACAACACCCGGCTGGTATCGATGCCCGCCGCCTCGATTTTGCCCTGCAGCAGGTTGTTGGCCAGATTGCCGACATCGCCGACATTGCCAAACATGTTATGGATGCCATCCTCGAGAAATTGCGGAGTAATGGCCTGATAACCCTGTGCCAGAGGCTTGAGTGCATAGGTATCGAGGGTGTCGTTAAAGGTGAAGATCGGTCGATTGAACGACTCCAACGGATCATCTTCACAGGCGGCCTGCGCCAACACCGGCAGGCACAACAACCCGGCGCAGAGGAACAGCTTGCCCAACTGTTCAGACCAGCTCGCAGCTATTGCGCGCATATCCACTCACTCCCTTCGATTTAATCTGCCGATGCGGCTAACCCGTCGACGCTGCAGCGCAGTATAAAGCCACAGCGCTCGTTTTTGCCGGCCCGAACGCGGCAAAATCACCAAAGCCGATAGCGCAGCATTTGACCCGAATCAGGCAAGCGATGCGCAGGTAGATTAATCTGCAGGTAGACGCACCACGGGCACCCTGCCCAGCGCCCCATCACCCAGGGAAACCAGCATGCCTGCACATTTACAGCAACAACTGCAAGAACTGCGCGATCAACTGGCCCAGCAGCCACCGCTGAGCGATGACGACAAGGCAGCCCTGGCTGCTCTATTAGAGGAAATCGACCAGCAACTGACTCGCTCCAGCATCAATCCGCCAGACACGTCACTGGTTGACGGCGTCAACCTGGCCGTAGAGCGCTTTGAGGTGGAACACCCGACAGTGGCCGGCACTTTGCGCAACATCCTGCAGAGCCTGGCCAACATGGGCATCTGAAACATAAAAATCCCGGCGCAATAGCCGGGATTTTTATTACTGACGAACCAGGCGCCGGTTGTCCGGGCTTGGTGCGACCAGGCTGCGATACGGATTGATGTCCAGCCCACCGCGACGCACATAACGCGCGTACACGCTCAACGCCTTGGGCTGCAATAACCGCTGCAGATCCAAAAAGATGCGCTCCACGCATTGCTCGTGAAAATCCGCGTGCTGACGAAAGCTCACTAGGTAACGCAAGAAGCTGGCGTGATCCAGCGCCGGCCCGCTGTATTCAACCACTACACTGCCCCAGTCCGGCTGCCCGGTGACCGGGCAATTGGAGCGCAGCAGATGGCTGTGCAGTGCCTCAGTGATCAGCCGCTGCGGGTCGCATTGCAGCAACTGTGGTTGCGGCTGGTGGTAGTCCTGAATGCTCACATCCAGCTCATCAATGCACACGCCCGGCAAGTGCGCCACGCCCTCCTCTTCAACCTCACCCAAGCTGCGCACACGCACCGACACGTGCGCTCCGGCCACCTTCGACAAATCTGCCTGCAGCAGCGCTGTAAGCTCCTCACGAGATGCAAACGGCGTTTGATTCAGGGAGTTGAGGTAGAGCTTGAACGATTTGGACTCGATGATATTCGGCGAGTCAGCGGGAATGGCGAACTCGCCAATCGCTACCACTGGCTTACCCGAGGGCGTCAACCAGGACAGCTCATAGCAATTCCACAGATCCACGCCCTGATACGGCAAGGTCTGCGCCGTCAGGCCCAGCTCGGCCCATTTGGCTGTACGCGGGATCGGGAACAGCAGTGACGGCGTATAGGTGGCAACGTAGTCACTGGTTTTACCCAGTGGCGAGTCTTCGGCGGCAGGATGATGCATAAAAGACAATCCGAATCAGAACAGGACGCGATTGTAGCCCGTTTGCCCGCACCTTTCAGCGCGTGGCCAAGGCAGTAAATAAGCACGAGCTACGCCATACACCTATTGGCGCATGCCACGACCACTGATCAGCAAACGGATGCACAGCAGATACAGCGTGGCAGTAGTGAACAGCATCAAACCGATGGCCACGCTGATATTCAGGTCAGAGACGCCAAGGATGCCGTAACGGAAAGCGTTGACCATATGCAGGATCGGGTTGGCCAGCGACACCGTCTGCCAGAACGGCGAGAGCATATGGATCGAGTAAAACACCCCACCCAGGTAGGTCAGCGGCGTCAGCACGAAGGTCGGAATGATGGAAATATCATCGAAATTTCGCGCATACACCGCGTTGATAAAGCCGCCCAGAGCAAAGATCGTCGCGGTAAGGGCAATCACCAAAATGGTGATACCCAAGTGATGCACCTGCAAGTCGGTAAAGAACAACGACAGCAAGGTCACGATCAGCGCCACCGCCAACCCGCGCAACACACCGCCAATCACATAACCAATCAGGATCACGTGGGGCGACACCGGCGATACCAGCAACTCCTCTACCGAGCGCTGGAATTTGCTGCTGAAGAAACTCGACACCACGTTGCTGGTGGCGTTGGTAATCCCGGACATCATG
>NKIE01000250.1 GCA_002256055.1 Pseudomonas sp. PGPPP3
CGGGCTGGGCCAGAATGGCCACAAAGGGTCGCCGGCACTGCTGGCAGACCCGTAGCCAGGGAAGGCCGCACGTGGACAAGAAGGCGCTCAGTGAACGCGACATCTGTACCAAGTTCATCACCCCCGCCGTAGCAGCGGCCGGGTGGGACATCCAGCGGCAGGTGCGCGAGGAGGTCACATTCACCAAGGGCCGCGTCATCGTGCGCGGCAAGCTGCACACCCGTGGCCAGGCCCGACGGGCCGACTACGTGCTGTACCACCAGGCCAACCTGCCCATCGCGGTGATCGAGGCCAAAGACAACACCCACGGGCCGGGCGACGGCATGCAGCAGGCACTGGACTACGCCGAAGCGCTGGACGTGCCCTTCGCCTTCACCAGCAACGGCGACGGCTTCGTCTTCCATGACCGCAGCGGCACCGGCGCCCAGGTCGAAACGCACCTGACGCTGGCCCAGTTCCCCAGCCCGGCCGAGCTGTGGCGGCGCTTTTGCACCTGGCGCCAGCTGGATGCCACCTCGGCGCCCAAGGCCCAGGTGCCCTACTACGACGATGGCACGGGCCGCGCACCGCGCTACTACCAAGTCAACGCCATCAACCGCGCGGTGGAGGCGGTGGCCCGGGGCCAGAACCGTGTGCTGCTGGTGATGGCCACCGGCACCGGCAAAACCTACACCGCGTTCCAGATCATCTGGCGCCTGTGGAAGAGCCGGCAGGCCAAGCGCATCCTGTTCCTGGCTGACCGCAACATCCTGGTTGACCAAACCAAGAACAACGACTTCAAGCCGTTCGGCGCGGCGATGACCAAGATCACCGGCCGCAAGATCGACACCAGCTACGAGATCTACCTGTCGCTGTACCAGGCCGTGACAGGCGCCGAGGGAGACAAGAACACCTACAAGCAGTTCTCGCCCGACTTCTTCGACCTGATCGTGGTGGACGAGTGCCACCGCGGCAGCGCGGCCGATGATTCGGCCTGGCGCGACATCCTGAGCTACTTCAGCACCGCCACCCAGGTGGGACTGACCGCCACGCCCAAGGAGACCAAGGACGTCTCCAGCACCTTCTACTTCGGCGAGCCGGTCTACACCTACAGCCTGCGTCAAGGCATCGAAGACGGCTTCCTGGCGCCCTACAAGGTGGTGCGCATCGACTTCGACCGTGACCTGCAAGGCTGGCGCCCGCCCAAGGGCATGCTGGACAAGCACGGCCAGCCCATCGAAGACCGGGTCTACAACCTGAAGGACATGGACCGTGCGCTGGTGCTGGAGATGCGCACCCAGGCTGTGGCCGCCAAGGTGACCGAGTTCATGCGGGCCAGCGACCCGTTCCAGAAGACCATCATCTTCTGCGACGACATCGACCACGCCGAGCGCATGCGCCAGGCCCTGGTCAACCTGAACCCGGAGCGCGTGCGCGAGAACCGCAAGTTCGTCATGCGCATCACTGGCGACGATCAAGAGGGCAAGGCGGAGCTGGACAACTTCATCGACCCCGAGAGCCGCTACCCGGTCATCGCCACCACCAGCAAGCTGATGACCACCGGCGTGGACGCGCAGACCTGCAAGCTGATCGTGCTGGACCAGCACATCAAGTCGATGACCGAGTTCAAGCAGATCATCGGCCGCGGCACCCGCATCAACGAGGACTACGGCAAGTTCTGGTTCACGATCATGGACTTCAAGAAGGCCACCGAGCTGTTCGCCGACCCGGCCTTCGACGGTGACCCGGTTCAGGTCTACGAACCCAAGGACGGTGATCCACCAGTGCCACCCGATGAGCCCCCCGGCGGCACGGGCGGTGACGGAACACCCGGCGGCGGTGACCCCGGCGAAGGGCCGGGCGGTGGCGAGCCTGGCGGCGGTGGTGGCGGTGGCGAAGGCCGCAAGAAGTACGTCATCGGCGGCGATGTCACCGTGCACATCGTGGCCGAGCGGGTGCAGTACTACGGTGCCGACGGCAAGCTCATCACCGAGTCGCTGCGCGACTACACGCGCCAGTGCGTGGGCAAGCAGTTCAGCAGCATGGACGCCTTCCTGCGGCGCTGGAACAGCGCCGATCAGAAGAAGGCTGTGATCGACGAACTGGCGGCCCAGGGCGTGCTGTGGGAGGCGCTGCAGGAAGAGGTCGAAAAGAAGGTGGGCAAGCCGCTGGATGCGTTTGACCTGATCTGCCATGTCGCCTTCGACCAGCCCCCGCTGTCGCGCCGGGAGCGGGCCGAGAACGTCAAGAAGCGCAACTACTTTGCCAAGTACCAGGGCGCCGCACGCCAGGTGCTGGAAGCGCTGTTGGCCAAGTACGCCGACACCGGCATCGAGCCCATCGAGGACATGAAAATCCTCACCCTGGCGCCGTTCAGCCAGCTGGGCGCGCCGATGGAGCTGGTCAAAGCCTTCGGCGGCAAGGCCGGCTACACCCAGGCCGTGGCCGAGCTGGAGGCGCAGCTGTACGACCTGCGCAAGGCTTAGCCGGCCATCCGGCGGCCGCCGGACGCGGCCTGACACCCTGTTTCCCGAGCCCGGCGCTGGTCGCCCGGGCTGCCCCCTGCAGAACAACGACAACCCATGTCCATCAGTACCTCGATCAAATCCATCCAAGACATCATGCGCAAGGACGTGGGCGTGGACGGCGACGCCCAGCGCATCGGCCAACTGGTGTGGATGCTGTTCCTGAAGATCTTTGCCGACCGCGAGCAGGAATGGGCGCTGATGGATGACGCCTACCGGTCACCGCTGCCCGAGGCCTTTCGCTGGCGCAACTGGGCGGCCAACCCCGAAGGCATCACCGGCGATGAGCTGAAGAGCTTCATCGACAACGAACTCTTCCCCGGCCTGCAGAGCCTGACCGACCCGACGTACGTCAAAGGACGGGGCCACAGCCAGACGCCCGTGGCCTATGTGGTGCGCAACGTCTTCGAGGACGCCTACAACTACATGAAGAGCGGGCAGCTGATCCGTCAGGTGCTCAACAAGATCCAGGCCGCGGTGGACTTCAACAAGGCGCAGGAGCGACACGCCTTCGGCGACATGTACGAGCAGTTGCTGCGTGACCTGCAAAACGCCGGCAACGCGGGCGAGTTCTACACGCCTCGGCCGGTCACCGAGTTCATGGTGCGCATGGTCGACCCGAAGCTCCATGAAAAGGTGATGGACCCGGCCTGCGGCACCGGCGGCTTTCTGACCTGCACCATCGAGCACAAGCGCAGCCGCTACGTGAAGACGCCCGAAGACGAGCAGCTGCTGCAGGCCAGCATCTTTGGTGTGGAGAAGAAGCCGCTGCCGCACCTGCTGGCCACCACCAACATGATCCTGCACGGCATCGAGGTGCCCAGCAACATCCGGCACGACAACACATTAGCCAAGCCGCTGATCAGCTGGGGCCCGAAAGACCGGGTGGACTGCATCGTGGCCAACCCGCCGTTCGGTGGCATGGAAGAGGATGGCATCGAGACCAACTTCCCGGCCACCTTCCGCACGCGGGAAACGGCCGACCTGTTCCTGGTGCTGATCATGCACCTGCTGAAGGACGGCGGCCGCGCGGCGGTGGTGCTGCCCGATGGCTTCCTGTTCGGCGAAGGCATCAAGAGCCGCATCAAGGAGAAGCTGCTGACCGAGTGCAGCCTGCACACCGTGGTGCGCCTGCCCAACGGCGTGTTCAACCCCTACACCGGCATCAAGACCAACCTGCTCTTCTTCACAAAGGGCCGGCCGACCACCGACGTGTGGTTCTACGAGCACCGCTACCCGGCGGGGGTGAAGAACTACAGCAAGACGCGGCCGATGCGCGTCGAGGAGTTCGCGACCGAGCAGGCGTGGTGGGGCGACGAAGCCGATGGTTTTGCGGCGCGCGTGGGCAACGAGCAGGCCTGGAAGGTGAGCGCTACCGACATCGCGGCGCGCGGCTGGAACCTGGACATCAAGAACCCACACCAGGGCGAGCAGGTGAACCACGACCCGGAGGTGCTGTTGGCCGAGTATCGGCAGATGCAAGCGCAAGTTGCTGGACTGCAAGCGCTGTTGAGGGCAGCGCTGGCGGGGGCTTTGGGGCGCGAGGGATGAAGGCGCTGATCACGGAGCATTTGGCGCTTCTTTCGGATGCGCCTGAGGGCACCAAGAGATTGCGAGCCGTCCTAGTCGATCTGGCTGTTCGGGGTGCGCTGACTACCGCCCTACCGAAGGGCGCGACGACGGCGTCACGGGCCTCGCGGGATGGCAACGACGAACTCCTTCCTTTGCCAGATGGTTGGCGATGGTCAACCGTTGGCGACGAGTGCGTGCTGGAGAACGGGGACCGGAGTAGCAACTACCCGAACAAGTCGTGCCTCGTTCCCGAAGGCATCCCCTTCATCAATGCCGGGCACCTTAATGATGGGCGCGTTGACCTGTCTGAGATGACCTTCATCTCGCGTGACCGGTTCGAGTTGCTACGCAGCGGCAAGGTACGCAATGGCGATGTCTTGTATTGCCTGCGTGGATCGCTCGGCAAGAGCGCGTTGGTGGACGGCATTGCCGAAGGAGCAATTGCTTCGTCACTGGTGATTGTTCGCCCCGGCCCCAAACTCATTCCCAGTTTCTTGTTGGCCTATTTCGGTACGACGTTCGTTACTGGCCAGGTTTCCATGTACGACAACGGGACCGCGCAGCCCAACCTAGCTGCTGGATCGCTGCGGCGATTCGTGCTTCCCTTGCCCCCGCTCGCCGAGCAGCACCGCATCGTCGCCAAGGTCGATGAACTGATGGCCCTGTGCGACCGGCTGGAAGCGCGGCAGCAGGACGCAAAGGCCGCGCACGCCCGGCTGGTGCAGGCGCTGCTGGACAGCCTCACCCAGGCCCGCGATGCCGAGGAGTTCTGCGCTAGCTGGCAAACGCTGCAAGGCTCGTTCGGCGAGATGTTCTCGACGGCATCGTCCGTTGACCGACTTGCTAGTGCTCTGCTTCGCTTGGCGGTCAAAGGCGCCTTGGTCGGTATCGATCCAGACTCAGTTGAATCGCGCTCGGTTCAACTTGGTTCTGTGATCGACCTGATCTCTGGCCAGCATCTTGGACCTGATGAGTACCAAATGACGGCCGGAGTTGGCACCATCCC
>NKIE01000251.1 GCA_002256055.1 Pseudomonas sp. PGPPP3
GATGATGAGGCAAGTAAGGGCAACGATATCAGCCATGAAAACGCGGGCAACTTGAGCGTTGTAGTCGCCGACAGCCCAAGCCAGCCACAGAAAAGAGACAACGCTGACAAAGCCAGCCATGAACGCGATTGTCTGAAATGGGGGCCGAAAGGCGGCGAAGAGAAGGAACAGACCAAGGAGGCCGAAGAGCACGGCGCGATGACGCATGAGGATTGCAAGGTTGGGTTCATTGAAGGACAAGCCATAGAGCGCTGCAAGCCGTTCGCTTCCAAGCACGCCTGAAAGTGGCAGCAGGTGAATGACGGCGACTACAACAAGCATCGCTGATACCAAATAACGCATAGGCACTCCTGAAGGGGCTAACGTTTGGTTAAGGGGCCGACTCTGCCCGTCCCAGAGAGCGTAGCGAACGATTTGAACCGTTTGTTAGGCATCAGAACTTGTAATTGTTGCTGAACTGAGTGACTTGCCCATGACCACGCTGAGCGGATGCTCGGGATAGGAACCGAATACGCCCCGCCGCGCATAGCCTTGGTTTGTGTAGAACCTCAGTGCCTCCGGCTGATATGGCCCGGTTTCAAGCATGAGCTCCCTGCAACCTGACTCGTAGGCACTTGCCTCTAGGGCGGCGATGACTTTCTTTGCAATACCTTTACCCCTGGCTTCGGGTAGCACATACATGCGCTTGACCTCGCCGTAAGAGTCATTCAGCACGACAGCGCCACAGCCGAGGGCGGTGTGTTGTTCATCTCGTGCAACGACAAAAAGCACATTGGCTTTGGAGAGTGACGCGAGGTCGAGCGCATAACGCGCCTCTGCCGGATACAGAGAGTCTTGATACGCATCGAGATCTGCGATGAGCGCTACGACATCCGGCTGATTGGGGGACTCTTGTTCGACGCGCATATTGGATTCTGATGCCTAACGTTTAGGTTAAGGGGCTGCGGTACACGGCCCCAGAGAGCGAAGCGAACGATTTGAACCAATTGTTATGCTGGGCTTTTGCATAAAGCTCTATTCTTTTGAATTTGAATATAATTTTCAAAGGTGCCGTATTTTTCAGGCATGACAATTTTTTTACTAGGATTTATGCGGATATTTTCAGCGTTGGCTCGTAAGCTCTCATCGTAAGCCGTGCAGGCTGACGGATTATCTCCCAGTGCCTCGTAGGCAAAACCCATGTTCAGGCTTACATTACTAACGATGTCATAGTTAGCAGTTTGCGTGTAGATGCTGCGTGATTTTTGAAGATATTCAATAGCTTTCGAATAGCGATTTTCCAAGTTTACCGATGGCTCGGCAAAGCCGTTTTGAACATAATGTTGCTTCCATTGTCCGCTGAAAGAATTGGACATAAAGAAAAGCCCATAGATTCGATAGGCATCAGCAAAGCAAAGTTTGTCGTTGGTTTCTTTGCATATAGCCAGAGACTCGACAATTAGCCGTTCTGCTGCAGTAGGTCTGTTCTGGTCGACTAATGCATCGGCATCCGCCAATTTCTGATGCGGATCTGAGCTTTTAACTACGCCAACAGCAGAGCATCCGCTGATTAACATGAGTACAAGAGTAATGCTTGCTGCAAAACTTCTCTGCTTCATTGTGGCTCCACGATTAGGCATAACGATTAAGCTAAGGGGCCGGCTTTAGCCCGCCCCAGCGAGCGAAGCGAACGATTTGAACCGCTAGTTAGACTTTTACTTTCGACTAATAAATTGAAAATCTGCTTTTGATTTCTCTATAACTTTTTGTATTTGTGATTCTTGATCCGAATTTCCCGCAAAATATATTTTCAAACCGCTAAAGTCTTGATTATTCAGCGCACCACTAATAACAGCATTATCTAACGAGTTGTTTCCTCCAATAATCAAAAATCCTGCATCGCCATTTTTCTTGGCCGCGATTAGTGCTTCTTGTAAGCTTGATGCATTTGCACCACCTCCCATCGATATTGTTAAACTATCAGCGAGCATTCCGTGACTTGGAATTTCAGCGACTCGGAAATTTATACTGGTTTCGCCGGGTTTAAGGCTTGAGACTAAGTCTTGGGATGCCTCCGTAAATATTTCATTATTGCTTTTCCCTGAGGCGGCACATCCCGAAAAAAATATCAGCATCGATATAAGTAGCATTTTATTCATTACACGTTCCTTGTAGAGATCTAACGTTTAGGTTAAGGGGCTGCGGTACGCAGTCCCAGAGAGCGAAGCGAACGATTTGAACCGCTTGTTATGCGTTTCGCGCAAAATCCGAGGCCCTTATTGGAGTGTTTTGCTCCAGAAACCGTGCAGCGCTCTCTAGACTCGGAAGTGAGTTGGTGAAGGATTTCAACTCATCGTTAATTTCTTTTGATATTTTCACGACATACTCATTGCTTTCTAGTTTTACTGAGACTGTTATTTTTTCGTCCCCCGCTGGGGTGGTGTTAATCATAGAAGTGCATATTTCGTTAGAGCTACCTAATAGATGCGACAAAAGAAAAACTTGCTTGCTGTGATTAGTTTCCTCCCAAAGCCTACTCTCAGGTGAACTGTACTGATATAAAGCATAAAGCATAGGGATTGAAAGTATAAAAGTAACGACTAAGTCGATAAGCGCTTCCGCGGTTGGCTTGGTAAATAATATGATTGAGCGCAATGATAGGGAGGCTATATTTAACCAAAATAAAAATCTCCACCCTGAACGCGTCCAAATCATTTTTTTGGATGTATAGCCGTATAGTCCGGCTAAGTAAATTAGAGTGAAAGCGCCACTTATGAATGCAGGTAAAATTGAGGTGTTAGTGCTAAAGGCGGAAACTATACCAAGAAGAGCATAAATACCTAGTAAAGCGCTATAAATTATCCATGCGGTATTTTTCATGCATACTCCTGTTTACGCATAACGTTTTGGTTAAGGGGTGGGCTTTAGCCCGTCCAGCGAGCACAGCGAGCGATTTGAACCAATTGTTATGCATTTACACACGGTTTACGCCTTTGTTTTTTGTGATGTAAATGATTGTGCAAACAGCTGCTGCAAGAAATAAATAAGGTTCTATTAGTGACGAGAGATTTAGGATTTGCTGATTGAATTCTGTTGGATTACACCCGCCACTAGGGCATTGCATTGGAATGAATGCCATTATTGAGAATTTTGTGAGCTTTGTAATGGCGCATAGCAAGAGAAACACGAATGCTAACAAGGCAACAGCTGAGCGATGCCTTATTGAAAATATTAACGATGCAATGCCAAACAAAGAAAATCCAACTGCAAGAATTAATAATTCAGGTGCAAGCATTGTCATTGTGGTGGTGTATTCATTCATATGCATAACGATTAAGCTAAGGGGCGGCGGCACGCGGTCCCAGCGAATGAAATGAGCGATTTCAGCGCCTTGCTAGGTGTGTTAGCACTGATTGTTTTCAAGGTCAGACTCAAGTATATAAATACTGTTTTTAATAGGGTTATGACAGTGAAGACCATGTGATGAAATAGCCCGATTAAACTGCACTAAAACGCGTTTTCGCTGATTGATTTGTTCAATAACTGTTCCTGACTCGCCGATTAGACGCCAATAGTTTTCAGCTGGGTCACAGTCAGTCGGAGCCGTTTCCGTTCCGTTAAATGAGCGAAGAACGACACAACAATTGAGCTCTAGCAACGATGAAACTCCTGCATAAGCACCTAACTATAAGTAGACGACACAAACGGCGTAATGCTTTACGCCACTTGTGTCTGATAACGTTCCTTGTCCATGCGTAACTCCTTGAATGCGCGCGTATCGTCTTGGGCAAAGGCGACACGGCAAAAGAAGGGAAAACGACAGGATCAAACCACTGATTTCGCCAGCCCTGTGCCGGCGAAATACCTGGCCAACTTAACCAACTCCGCTGAGGCTGTCTATTCCGGCCCGCGCACAGCCTACGGCCAAGCCTTAGGCCTGAACCAAGTGCACCACTAACCCCGCTAGGGCGCAGCCCAGCAGCACTTGGATCACTCCGCGCTTGTAGCGGAACAGCGCCACGGCGGCGGCCACGGCGATGATGGCCGAGGGCAAGTCGAAGTGGCCGCTAAAGATGAACAGAAACGACGGTAGAAAGGTGAACCAGGTGACCAGCGTGGCCGCCAGCGCACCGGCGATGAACGCCTGTTCCGGGCCAAACACCTGCTGCACGTAGCCACCAACAAAGCCGACAAAGGCCACCACCATGATCAACGGCCCCGGCGTGGTTTCGCCCAGCGCCAGGCCGTCGATCATCTGTGTCGGGGTCAGCCAGCCGTAGTGATCCACCGCGCCTTGGTACACATAGGGCAGTACAGCGTAGGCGCCGCCGAAGGTCAGCAGCGCCGCCTTGGTAAAGAACCAGCCCATCTGCGTCAGCGTGCCCTGCCAGCCGAACACGGCAGTGAGCACACCCATCGGCAGCAGCCACAGGCAGGCGCCAACCAGCAGCAACAGCGCCAGACGTGAGGCGCGAAAACGCGCGTGCGCCGGGGTTGGCGTGTCGTCATCAATCAGCGCCGGGCCAAAGGTCTGCTTGGCCGGTCCGTGACCACCGCCGAGGCTGAAGTGCTGCGGGGCTAGGCGTCCGCCTAGGTAACCGATCACGGCAGCGCCGATGACGATGAGCGGGAATGACACGTTGAGGGCAAAAATCGCCACGAAGGACGCCCCGGCAATCCCCCACAGCCAGTTGTTTTTCAGCGCCCGCGAGCCAATGCGGTGGGCGGCCTGCAGGACGATGGCGGTGACCGCCGGCTTGATCCCGTAGAACAACCCCGCCACCACCGGCACGTCACCATAGGCGATGTACAGCCAGGACAAGCCGATAAGGATAAACAGCGACGGCAGCACAAACAGCACGCCGGCAATCACCCCGCCCCAGGTGCGGTGCAACAGCCAGCCGATATAAATAGCCAACTGCTGAGCCTCGGGGCCGGGTAGCAACATGCAGTAGTTGAGGGCATGCAGGAAGCGCCGCTCGGAGATCCAGCGGCGTTGCTCGACCAACTCCTGGTGCATGATCGCAATCTGCCCCGCCGGGCCACCGAAACTGATCAAGACCAGCTTCAACCAGAACCAGAAGGCCTGTA
>NKIE01000252.1 GCA_002256055.1 Pseudomonas sp. PGPPP3
CCGTGAGTGAGCGTTCGCTGAGTCAGGCGGTGTACAGCGCGGACAATCAGGGCCACTTCGGCCTGAATTACGAGGCGTACACCCACTTCACTTCGCCGATCCGCCGCTACCCGGACCTGCTGACCCATCGGGCCATTCGCAGTGTTATTCGTTCCAAGCTGGATACTCCGCACGTTCGTCGTGCTGGCGCAGTGGCGATGCCACGCGCGCGCATCTATCCGTACGATGAGGCGGCGCTGGAGCAGTTGGGCGAGCAGTGCTCGCTGACCGAGCGGCGCGCTGATGAAGCGACCCGTGACGTCGTCAACTGGCTCAAGTGCGAGTTCATGAAGGATCGCGTCGGCGAAACCTTCCAGGGCGTGATCACTGCGGTGACGGGCTTTGGCTTGTTCGTCGAGCTGAAAGATATCTACGTCGAAGGCTTGGTGCACGTCACCGCGCTGCCGGGCGATTACTACCACTTCGATCCTGTGCATCACCGTCTGGCGGGTGAGCGCAGTGGTCGCAACTTCCGTCTGGGCGACAGTGTGGAAGTGCGGGTCATGCGTGTCGATCTGGACGAGCGCAAGATCGACTTCGAAATGTCCGAAGGCATGCTCAATGCTCCGGTCGGGCGCAAGGGCCGTGGCGCTGCACCGGCAGGCCGCAAGAGTTCTGCGTCGGGCAAAGACTCTGCCAGCACGGACGTGCACAAGAGTCGCGAGCTGAAGCAGTCCTTGTTGGGTGAGGCCAAGGCCGCCGGTAAGCGTCCGCCAAAGGGCAAGTCGCGCTCCGCGCCGGCAGGCAAGGCCAGCTCCCATCGTAAGGGCGCTGGCAAGGCCGATGGTGCGCCAGCATCCTCGGCACCGCGTAAGCGCAGGGCTAAGTCATGAGTGATTTGGAGAAAATCTACGGCGTTCACGCCGTAGAGGCACTGCTGCGTCATCACCCGAAGCGGGTCAAGCAGGTCTGGTTGGCCGAAAGCCGGCAAGACCCACGCATTCAAGCGCTGCTGGCATTGGCAGCAGAGTCGCGGGTGAGTGTTGGCAACTGCGAGCGGCGTGAGATGGATGCCTGGGTCGAGGGTGTGCATCAGGGCGTGGTGGCGGAAGTCAGCCCTAGTCAGGTCTGGGGTGAGGCCATGCTCGAAGAGCTGCTTGATCGCAGCGAGGGCGTGCCGCTGTTGCTGGTGCTGGATGGCGTGACCGATCCACACAACCTCGGTGCCTGTCTGCGTACCGCCGATGCGGCGGGTGCCCTGGCGGTGATCGTGCCCAAAGACAAATCGGCAACCCTGAATGCCACCGTGCGTAAGGTGGCTTGCGGCGCGGCGGAAGTGATTCCGCTGGTGGCGGTGACCAACCTGGCGCGCACCCTGGAGAAACTCCAGCAGCGTGGCTTGTGGCTGGTCGGCACTGCCGGCGAAGCTGAGCAGGAGCTGTATCAGCAAGACATGACCGGGCCGACTGTGCTGGTCATGGGGGCTGAGGGCAAAGGCATGCGCCGCCTGACCCGCGAACATTGTGACTACCTGGTGCGCTTGCCGATGGCGGGCAGTGTCAGCAGTCTCAACGTTTCGGTCGCCGCGGGTGTGTGCTTGTTCGAGGCTGTGCGTCAGCGGGCCGGCAAGCAAAAGTAGCCGCCGCTTCGGGTGGCGGGCGCAATGCCCGTCTCCTAACGCTCAATTGTACAAATAATCACCAATTTGCCTTGCGCCGCTGCCACCCCTTCTCTAGAATTGCGCCCCTTGCCGTGCTGGCAGGCGCTCTTGTGCCCTCCACTCTGCAAGACACCAGTGTTATTCACTCCTTGCCTGACCGGTTTTCGGCAGGCTTCAACCCGTAAGGAGCATTTATGCGTCATTACGAAATCATCTTTCTGGTTCACCCGGACCAGAGCGAGCAAGTCGGCGGCATGGTTGAGCGTTACACCAAGCTGATCGAAGAAGACGGCGGCAAAGTTCACCGCCTGGAAGACTGGGGCCGTCGTCAACTGGCCTATGCAATCAACAATGTTCACAAGGCTCACTACGTGATGCTGAACGTTGAGTGCACCGGCAAAGCCCTGGCTGAGCTGGAAGACAACTTCCGTTACAACGATGCCGTGATCCGTAACCTGGTCATCCGTCGCGACGAGGCCGTTATCGACCAGTCCGAGATGCTCAAGGCTGAGGAAAACCGTAGCGAACGCCGCGAGCGTCGTGACCGTCCTGAGCACGCTGACTCCGCCGATGGCGATGACAGTGACAACAGCGACAGCGACAACGCTGACGAGTAATCCACGGATTTATTGAGGAGCCACTCTCATGGCACGTTTTTTCCGTCGTCGTAAGTTCTGCCGTTTCACCGCTGAAGAAGTGAAAGAGATCGATTACAAGGATCTCAACACTCTGAAAGCCTAAGCTGGCTACCGCTATCAAGCGCGCCCGCTTCCTGGCCCTGCTGCCTTACACCGACAGCCACGGCCGCTGAGACCGGGTCGTCGACATACGGTAAGGGATAGATCGCATGCGCGCCTTAGCTGAGTTCATCATGCGCGGTCGTATGCAGGCCACCCTGGTGGTGGTGGGTTCGGCGGCATTGCCGCTGTTGTTCTGGTTGAGTGCTGCAGCGGGCAGTCTGGTACTGCTCCGTCGCGGCATGAACGATGCTTTCGGCATCCTGATTTGGGCGTTGTTGCCTGCAGTGACTTGGTGGGTGCTTGGTGATCCGAGCATTCTTCTGATCATGGTCGGTACGCTGTTGTTGGCGCAGGTATTGCGCGCCAGCGGTTCCTGGATGAGGACGTTGTTGGCCAGTGTTGTACTCGGCGTGGTGTTTGCGCTGGTGCTGGGGGCTACCTCCGGTGAGCTGATCGAGGCCTTGGCGGATGCAGTCCGCACAGCGCTGCCGCAGTTCATCGAGCAGGCCAAAGTGCCGGCCGAGCAACTCGCAGGTTTGCAGGATTCGTTGATTCCGACCCTGACCGGGTTGCTGGCTTCCTCATTGCAGGCAGCCTGCGTACTCAGTCTGGTGTTGGCGCGGTACTGGCAAGCGGCGTTGTACAACCCGGGCGGCTTCGGTCGTGAGTTTCGTAGCGTGCGGTTACACCCGGCAGTTGCCTTGGCACTGTTGTTTGGCGTCCTGGTGACGCCTGCGTTGGGGACGCAAGCTGCCGTATTGGCACCGATCTGCACGGTGCCGCTGTTTTTCGCCGGGCTGGCCTTAGGGCATGGCCTGATCGAAATGAAGCGCCTTTCCAGCTTTTGGCTGATTGGCCTGTACATAGCGGTACTGCTGCTCGGTAACCTGATCTGTCTGTTAGCTGTTGTTGATGGTCTGTTTGATTTTCGCGGTCGCCTGGCGCGCCAAAATGGCGCCGGTCCTGCGAACGGTGAAGGTTAAAAGTTCAAGAGGTAAGACCCAAATGGAAGTCATCCTGCTGGAAAAAATCGCCAACCTGGGCAACCTGGGCGATAAAGTAAATGTTAAGGCTGGTTACGGCCGTAACTACCTGCTGCCTCAGCGCAAGGCTACTGCTGCAACTGCTGCCAACGTGGCTGCATTTGAAGCACGCCGTGCTGAGCTGGAACAGGCTGCTGCCGACAAGAAAGCTTCGGCCGAAGAGCGCGCTGCGCATCTGGCTGAGCTGGAAGTCACCATCACCGCTACCGCGGGCGATGAAGGCAAGCTGTTCGGTTCCATCGGTACTCACGACATCGCTGACGCCCTGACCGCCTCTGGCGTTGCAGTAGCGAAAAGCGAAGTTCGTCTGCCGAACGGCACCATTCGCCACACTGGCGAATACGACGTTGCTGTGCACCTGCACACTGACGTTGAGGCCACTGTTAAGGTGGTTGTCATCGCCGGCTAAATGCCGTCGAGAGCTTGCGCTGCTGCGCAGGCTCGCTAACATCGGGCACGTCAGTGTGAAAGCGCTGTCGTGCCCTTTGTCTTTCTGCAGTACAGAGTTTTTTCAAAACCATGAATGATATTTCCGTTCCCGAGCAGTACGACCTGCAAACCGCCGCCCTCAAGGTGCCGCCGCATTCCATCGAAGCCGAACAGGCGGTGCTGGGCGGGTTGATGCTGGACAACAATGCCTGGGAGCGGGTGCTGGATCAGGTGTCCGATGGCGATTTCTATCGCCATGACCACCGGCTGATTTTCCGCGCGATCTACAAGCTGGCCGAGCGCAATCACCCGTTTGACGTGGTGACCCTGTCCGAGCAATTGGACAAGGAAGGTCAGCTGTCGCAAACCGGTGGCCTGGCCTACCTGGGTGAGCTGGCCAAGAACACGCCGTCGGTAGCCAACATCAAGGCCTACGCGCAGATCATCCGTGAGCGCGCGACCTTGCGTCAGTTGATCGGCATCAGCAGCGAAATCGCCGACAGCGCCTACGCCCCTCAAGGTCGTACCGGCGAGGAAATTCTCGATGAGGCCGAGCGGCTGATCTTCCAGATCGCCGAAGCGCGGCCCAAGACCGGCGGCCCAGTCGGCATCAATGACATCCTGACCAAAGCCATTGACCGCATCGACACCCTGTTCAATTCGGGTGATGCGATCACTGGTCTGTCCACCGGCTTTACCGACCTGGATGCGCAGACCAGCGGCTTGCAGCCGGCCGACCTGGTGATCGTTGCCGGCCGACCATCGATGGGTAAAACGACCTTCGCCATGAACTTGGTGGAAAACGCCGTATTGCGCAGCGACAAGGCGATCATCGTGTACTCGCTGGAGATGCCAGCCGACTCCATCGTTATGCGGATGCTCGCGTCCCTCGGTCGCATCGACCAGACCAAGGTGCGTGCCGGCCGCCTGGACGATGACGACTGGCCGCGCCTGACCTCGGCAGTCAACCTGCTCAATGACCGCAAGCTGTTTATCGATGACACCGCCGGTATCTCGCCTTCGGAAATGCGCGCCCGTACCCGGCGTTTGGCCCGCGAGCATGGCGAAATCGGCATGATCATGGTTGACTACCTGCAGCTCATGCAGATTCCAGGCTCCAGCAGCGAGAGCCGGGTAAACGAAATTTCTGAAATTTCTCGCTCGCTCAAGGCTCTGGCCAAGGAATTCAACTGTCCGGTGGGGG
>NKIE01000253.1 GCA_002256055.1 Pseudomonas sp. PGPPP3
ACGCCGCATAATCGAGCGCAGTAGTTTTCACTGGGGTTGGCGGCGCGCCTTGAAGAAGGCACTCAAAGCCTTACTGCACTCATCAGCCAGCACCCCGCCCTCCACCAGCACCCGGTGATTGAGAAAGCCCTGGGCAAAGAACTCGCCACGACTCTGCACCACCCCGGCTTTCGGCTCGCTGGCGCCGAACACCACCCGGGCGATGCGCGCATGCACGATCAAACCGGCGCACATGCTGCACGGCTCAAGCGTCACATACAGGGTGCTGCCGGGCAGGCGATAGTTGCCGATGGCCTTGGCCGCATCACGGATGGCGACCATCTCGGCATGGGCGCTGGGGTCATGGGTGCTGATCGGACAATTGAAGCCAAGACCGATGACCTCGCCATCCTGCACCAGCAGCGCGCCCACCGGCACTTCGCCCAGAGCAGCACCCGCCTCGGCCAGCGCCAGCGCCTCAGCCATAAAGTGCCGATCCTGGCTGCGATCGATGATCAGGTTGCGCGCCATTACACCACCTCGATGGCGGCCATCAGGCCGGTTTCCATATGGTCGATCACATGGCAATGGAACATCCACACGCCGGGGTTATCCGCTACCAGTGCGATGCGCGCGACTTCATTTTTGTCCAGCAAGTAAGTGTCAGTGAAGTACGGGATCACGCTATGGCGATTGGACGACAGCACCTTGAAGCTCAAACCGTGCAGGTGAATCGGGTGCTGGTACTGGGCCATGTTGCGCAGCTCGAAGATATAGCTCTTACCCAGCTCCAGGCTGGCGATGGGCTTTTCCGCGCAATTCTTGTCAGCAATGTCCCAGGCCTTGCCGTTGATCTGCCAATAGCTGGCTTTGGCACCGGCCGGCAGATTCTCGGCCAGGGTCGCCGTCCATTCGAAATTGAAGCGCAGGGTTTGTGCACCCTCTAAATCTGGCTCGCTGACCGGATTGGCCGGCAAGGCCGCAGGCCACTCGCCCGGCGCTGCATTGCTGTCCTGGCCGCGCAATGTTGCCAGGCGCAGCGGGCCGTTGCGCAACGGCAACTCGATACCGGCGGCCGGCACTCGCAGCGCCAGATCGATGCGCATGCCCGGCCCCAACCAGTACTCCTTACCCAAGGGCCGCGGCGCCACCGGATTACCATCCAGGGCATAGATGCGCACATCAGCACCCGGCAGGTTCAGGCGATAGGTCAGGGTGTTGTCCAGATTGAGCACCCGTAGGCGCACCACCTCACCGGCCGGCAGATCCAGGGTCGGCGCATGCACACCATTAATCGTCGACAGCCGCCCTGGCGTACCACCACGGGCCGCATCGCGCGGCACACTGAACGCGGTAAAGGCGCCCTGCTCGTCCAGGTGCCAACTCTTCAGGCACAGGGTACGTTCATGGGCAAAACCGCTCGGCTCACGTTCCTCGACAATCAGCGGACCGACCAGGCCGCGACCCAACTGCTCGCTGCTACCCAGATGAGGGTGATACCAATAGCTGCCGGCATCCGGGGTGATGAAGTCGTAGTCGAAATACTCGCCCGGCAGCACCGGCAGCTGCGACACATAGGGCACGCCGTCCATCGCCAGTGGCAGACGAATGCCGTGCCAGTGAATCGTGGTGGAAACATCCAACTGGTTGATAAAGCGCACGCGCAAACGCTCGCCCTGACGGCAGCGCAGCTCCAACCCCGGCGCCTGACCGCCATAGGCCCAGGCCGTGGTCATATGCCCTGGAACCAGCTCGACATCCAAGGGCGCGGCGATCAGTTCATAGTCATGGGTTGCCACATTTTCCGGGCGCCCCAACCAATAGCGCACGCCACCGGCACCGAGACCAACAACGCCAAGACCGAGCAAGCCGGCGAGTACTTTTCTGCGAGTAAACGACATGGGTAAGGACTCCTGAGTAAGCACAAAACGCGGGCCCATCAGGCTGATGATGGTTCGTCTCTAGCGGGCAAACGCACCAGTAAATCAAAGGCTTTAGCGATTTAAACTGCTGCCAATACTGCCAGAAAACACCCGCCAGAGCGATGCCGGAGCCCCTGAGCTGTTACTCAGGAGTGCTCGCCTGCCGTACCAACTCTGCGCGTAAATAGCTCAGCCACTGCTGCGGATGCCCCAGGTAATGACTGAGCTCCAGCACCCGCATATGCCCCCGACCATCCTCTAGCAACAAGGTCGGAAAACCCTGGGCGCCGACTTGCGCCAGCAGCACACGACTGGCGGCGATATGGGCCTGGGTCTGCCGCCCGCACGCTGCTTGGTAGGCGTTACTGAACGGCAGCAGCGACAACTCCAGCTCACAGGCCAATGCCGTCAGCACCTGCACGTCGGCGATCCGCCGCCCCTCGACATAGTGCGCATGCTGGATGCGCTGCAGCATCGCCAGCCCCTGCCCGGTGACGGCTTGCGCGGCAAGAATGGCGCTGATCGGCGGCTCAGAGTCGAGCACCGCGCCCTGGTCATTGAGCAAGCCATTAAAATAGCCGTCGCCAAACGGCTGACCGGACAACTCGGCAATCCGCCGATCATGGGGCAGCACATAGCTGCGCCACTGCGGAGTAATCATTCGGCAATTGGACCCCGTCAGCATGCCGCCGCCGTGCAACTCAATCTCCAGCCCGGGCAGCTCAGCCGCGGCTTTTATCAGCGGCGCGACGCCATAGCACCAACCACAGAGCGGATCGAACAGGTAATGCAAACGACTCCCCATGGGCAGGTCCTCCTGTGGCAAGCGCTTTACTGCGGCCATTGCATTTCGCCTTTGAGCACCTTGGCGCTCAGCTCTAGATCGGCAGTACCGGTCAGGTGCGGGTACTGCTTAACCATCGCCTTGACCAACTCGCCGGAGTTGCTGGTCTTGGCCAATTGAGCCTCAAGCACCTTGAGGTAGTCGGCCGTGAAACTCACCGAACTTAGCGTCATGCTCGCCCCTGGCAGGTAGTGCCCTGGCACCACGGTCTGCGGCTTGAGTGCCTGGATCTGCTGCAGGCTTTGCTGCCAGTCGGCGCGAGCCAGCGGCGTCTGCGCATCGGCCGTCCACAGGTGCATATTGCCGTACACCAACACCCCACCGACCACTGCCTTGAGAGATGGAATCCATACATAACTGTGCGCAGACGCCACGCCATGCAGACCTTGCACATCCAACGGCTGACCATCAACGGTGAGCTGATTGCCTTGCAGCAACTCCGGCACCAGCAGCGCTTTCGGCGCATTGGTTTTGAGGATCGGCCCCCAATAAGCCAACTTGGCGTCCTTGTTGGCTTTGATCGCGGCGATGGTAGGCGCCGTAGCGACGATTTTTGCCTGCGGGAAGGCCGCGTGCAGCACGTCCAAACCGAAGTAGGAATCCGGGTCACTGTGGCTGATATAGATGCTGGTCAGGCGTTTGCCGCTGGCCTTGATCATCTCGACCAGGGCCTGGGCATCATTGGCCTGAAACTGCGCATCGATCAGTACCGCCTCAGTGGCGCCGCTGATCAGCTCGGATGAAACCGGGAACAGCGACTTTTCACCTGGGTTATAGACCTGCAACTTGAGCGGCTCTGCCGCTGCCACAGGGTTAGCAAACAGGCTCAGCGTGGTCATAGCGGCGAAGGCGGCAGACAGCAGAGTGGGTTTGAACATGGCGATAAACCTCAAGTCAGTGAAGAACGTGAGGCCATCTTATGCTGCGTAATCCGCACGAAAAACCGGCTAGACTGCAATTATTGATTGCTTAAATCGGACGAATCAGCAGGCCGAATTAATGGACCGACTCATCGCAGCAGAAGTCTTTATCAGCATCGTCGAGCACGGCAGCATGATCGCCGCTGCTCAAGCGCTGGGCATGTCACGGGCCATGGTGACGCGCTACCTGGCGCAAATGGAGGATTGGGCTGGGGCCCGCTTGCTGCACCGCACCACCCGCAAACTGAGCCTCACCGCCGCCGGTGACGAAACCCTGAGCCGCTGCCGGCAACTGCTGGAAATCACCGCCCACATGGCCGTCAGCACCAGCAGCAGCGATGAACCTCAAGGGCTGCTGCGCATCAGTTGCGCTCAGTCGCTGGCGCAAAGCGTATTAGCGGGGGCTGTCAGCCAGTATTTACGCCGCTACCCGCAAACCGCCGTCGACTTGCAAACCAGCAACCATGCCGTCAATTTAATCGAGGAGCGGATCGATCTGGCGGTACGCATCACCAACGCCCTGGAACCCAACCTGATTGCCCGGCAACTGGCCAGCTGCGCTTCGGTGGTCTGTGCCGCACCCAGTTACCTCGCTGCACAAGGGACGCCGGCGCGGGTCGAAGACTTGGCCGTGCACAACTGCCTGACCTACTCCTACTTCGGCAAAAGCCTCTGGCAATTCAGTCGCACCGGGGAAAACTACTCGGTACCGGTCAGCGGCAACCTCAGCGCCAATGACTCGCTGGTACTGCTCAGCGCCACCCTGCAAGGCGCCGGCATCGCCCTGCAGCCACGCTATTCGGCGGCCCCGTTAATTGCCAGCGGTCAATTAGTCGAGTTGCTGCCCAGTTATCAGCCGCAGGAAATGGGCATCTACGGCATCTACACCTCGCGCAAGCAGTTACCGAGGACGCTGCGCAGCATGCTAGATTTTCTGCTCGACTGGTTTGCCAACGACCCACAGTGGCTGGCGACCCTGAACGCAACGCCCGCGAGCAAGGCCACACCAAGAACCTGAAAACAAAGAGTGCAGATAGCACAAGGGCAGCCTGAGCTGCCCTTGTGCGCTACATCATTCCCACTCGATGGTGGCTGGTGGGGTTAGAGACCTTCTCCAGCAGCTCGTAGGGCAGGTGCGCCCAACGCGCGGTCATGAAGTCGATGGTTTCCACTGCACGCAGGGCCACGACCCAGGCGTAACGACGGCCGTCACCGACCACGCCAACCGATTTCACCGGCTGGAACACCACGAAAGCCTGGCTGGTCTTGTGGTACCAGTCGAAGTTGCGCAGCTCTTCGATGAAGATATGGTCAGCGCGACGCAGGATGTCGGCGTATTCCTTCTTCACTTCACCAAGGATACGCACGCCCAGGCCCGGGC
>NKIE01000254.1 GCA_002256055.1 Pseudomonas sp. PGPPP3
CAGATCCACAGATCACGGCGATGCGATTGCGCGCGTAGTAACCGGTGCGGGAGCTGACCTGCTTACCGATCACGCGCTCGGCGCTTTTCAGCACATCAGGGAAGGAGAACCAGCGCGGCTCACCGATCTGGCGGAACAGCGGGTTGGTGTTGTACTGCATGATCTGCCGCACCGAGTGACGCAACGCCTTGGACGGGATAGTACCCAGGTGCGTGCAGTTGCCACCCACCAGCCGACGATCATCGACCACTGCAACCTTGCGCCCGGCCTTGGACGCATTCATGGCCGCCCCCTCGCCCGCCGGGCCGGAACCCAACACCACCACGTCGTAGTTGTAGACCGCCATGCTTACTCCTCGATAACTGTCCGGCGCGCCGCTCTGGCGCCCGACATGACCGCGGCCATAAGCCGAGGTATTTACAATGCTGACAGCAGCTTAGCTGCCACTTATGGCGCTGAACATTAGCGCTTGGTCGCGTCGTAGGCGAGCTTTGCCGGCACTACATTTTTCTCGCGCTGCACTTCTTCGCATTTTTCCCGCACGCCACCACAGATCGAGCACTCTTTCTCGATGCCCAAATTGGCGATACCACCACAGGAACCGGCAATCGGTTTACGCCCAAAGATCACCCCGACGGCCATGCCCAGCACCACCAACAACATGCCGACAAATACCAGCAACCAAGTCATGGTTGTTCTCCTTTAACCAGCCAGCGCTGAAATGCGCTGCTGCGTTGGCTGACGAAGCCTTGCTCGCTACGGGTCACAAACAGCGCCTTGATGCCCTCGCGCTCGGCAAACGCCAGACCGCGCTCCGGTCCCAACACCATCAACAGGGTAGACAGACCATCGGCGCGCTGCACCGAGGAATCCACCACACTGACCTGGGCCAGCGCATGGGTAATGGGCGCGGCGGTTTGCGGATCTAGGGTGTGGGAATAGCGCCGACCGTCACGCTCGAAATAGTTGTGATAATCGCCTGAAGTGGAAATGCCCTCACCATCCAACGTGAGGATGGTTTGCGCCACTTGCTGATCGTCAAGCGGCGCCTCAATGGCCACTCGCCAGGCGGAGCCGTCGCCCTTGCGCCCCTTGGCCTTGAGCTCGCCGGTAACTTCCACTAGGTAACTGTTCACCCCCAGCTGCGCCAGGCGCGCACCGATGCGATCCACCGCATAGCCGGCGGCAATGCTGTTGAAATCAACCATCAGGGCCACGTTCTTGCACAACTGCTGGCCATCGATGAGCAAATGTCGATGGCCAACACGCTCACGCGCCTCGGCGATCTGCTCGGCGCTTGGCACCTGCTCACCCCGGGACTGCGGGCCAAAGCCCCAAAGGTTGAGCAATGGCTCCAGGGTCAGGTCGAAGGCACCGGCGCTTTGCAGCGACAACTGCTCGCCAAAGCGCACCAGCCCCAGCAGCGACTCGGGCATCGGCTGACAACTCTTGGCTGGCAGCGCATTGAAGCGACTGATCAGCGAGTCGCTACGGTAGGTCGACAGTTGTTGATCGCCCTCGGCCAAAATCGCCTCGGTCGCCGCCTGCACCTCGGCCAGCGCTGGACCGTCGCTGCCGCGCAGGTATTTGACCGAATAGTGGCTGCCCATAGTAGGCCCGCCAAACTCCTCGGCCCGCTCGCTGCAGCCAGCCAGACTCAGGCACGCCAGCAGCAACGCGACACCGCGCCGATCAACCACCGAAGTCGTCCAGCAGGATGTTGTCGCGCTCGACCCCGAGGTCCAGCAGCATCTTCACCACTGCAGCGTTCATCATCGGTGGACCGCACATGTAAAACTCGCAGTCTTCCGGGGCCGGATGATCCTTCAGGTACTGCTCGAACAGCACGTTATGGATAAAGCCCTTGAGGCCGGTCCAGTTGTCTTCGGGTTGCGGATCGGACAACGCCAAGTGCCACTCGAAGTTCGGGTTGTCGGCCTGCAGCTGATCATATTCCTCGACATAGAACGCCTCACGCAGGGACCGCGCGCCATACCAGAAGCTGATCTTGCGCTTGGAGCCCAGCCGCTTGAGCTGGTCGAAGATATGCGAACGCATCGGCGCCATACCGGCACCACCACCGATGAAAATCATCTCGGCATTGGTGTCCTTGGCGAAGAACTCACCGAACGGGCCGTACACCGTGACCTTGTCACCGGGCTTCAAGCTAAACACCCAGGACGACATCTTGCCCGGCGGCAAATGATCCTTGCCTGGCGGTGGCGAGGCGATGCGGATGTTGAATTTGACCAGACCCTTCTCGTCCGGGTAGTTGGCCATGGAGTAAGCGCGAATGACCGTCTCGTCGACCTTGGACACATACTTCCACTGGTTGAACTTGTCCCAGTCGCCCCGGTACTCGGGCTGGATGTCGAAGTCCTTGTAATGCACCTCGTGGGGCGGACATTCCAGCTGCACGTAACCACCGGCGCGGAAGTCCACACTCTCGCCCTCAGGCAGGCGCAGGGTCAGCTCCTTGATGAAAGTGGCGACGTTGGGGTTGGACTCCACCGTGCATTCCCACTTCTTCACGCCGAACACTTCTTCCGGCACTTCGATGTGCATGTCCTGTTTGACCGGGGTCTGGCAGGACAGGCGCCAGCCTTCACGGGCCTGACGGCGGGTGAAGTTGGCTTCCTCGGTGGGCAGCATCTCGCCGCCACCGCTTTCGACGATGCACTTGCACTGGGCGCAGGTACCGCCTCCGCCACAAGCTGAAGACAGGAACACGTTGTTGGCGGCCAGGGTCTGCAGCAATTTGCCACCGGCCGGCACGGTAAGGGTGCGCTCGCCATTGATGACGATATTCACGTCGCCGCTGGATACCAGCTTGGCGCGTGCGGCGAGGATGATCACCACCAGTCCGAGGACGATGGCGGTGAACATGCCAATGGCCAGGAAGATTTCAAAATTGATCACACATGGCTCCTTAGAGTTGCACGCCGGAAAAGGACATAAACCCCAGCGACATCAGACCGATGGTGATGAAGGTAATCCCCAACCCCTGCAGGCCTTCGGGCACATCACTGTATTTGAGCTTCTCGCGGATACCCGCCAACAAGGCAATCGCCAGGGCCCAGGACAGCCCGGAGCCAACGCCGTAAACCACGCTTTCGCCAAGGTTGTAGTCGCGCTCAACCATAAACAGCGAGCCGGCCATAATGGCGCAGTTCACCGTGATCAGCGGCAGGAACACGCCCAGGGCGTTGTAGAGCGACGGCACGTACTTATCCAGGAGCATTTCGAGGATCTGCACGATGGCGGCAATCACGCCGATATAGCTGAGCAGGCCAAGAAACGACAGGTCCACCTCGGGCAAGCCCGCCCAGGCCAGGGCACCATCCTTGAGCAGGTAGGTGTACAGCAGGTTGTTAGCCGGGATGGTGATGGCTTGCACCACGATCACCGCCACACCCAGGCCAATGGCAGTTTCCACCTTCTTGGAGATGGCGATAAAGGTGCACATGCCGAGGAAAAAGGCCAAGGCCATGTTCTCGACGAACACCGCCTTCACGAACAAGCTGATGTAGTGTTCCATCAATAGACCTCCTTATCCGAAACCTGCGGCGCCAGCTTGAAACTCGGCGCCTCCTTCTGTTCGGTCTTCCAGCTGCGCAGCGCCCAGATGATCAGGCCTATCAGGAAGAACGCCGAAGGTGGCAGCAACAGCATGCCGTTGGGCTGGTACCAGCCGCCTTCATTGAGGGTCGGCAGGATGCTGTAGCCCAGCAGTTTGCCGGCGCCAAACAGTTCGCGGATCACGCCGAGCACAATCAGCATGGCGCTGTAGCCCAAACCGTTGCCAATACCATCGCAGAACGACAGCAACGGCGGGTTCTGCATGGCAAACGCCTCGGCACGGCCCATAACGATGCAGTTGGTGATAATCAAACCGACGAACACCGACAGCTGCTTGGCCAGGCTAAAGGCATAGGCCTTGAGCACCTGATCAACCACGATCACCAGGGACGCGATGATCACCATCTGCACAATCATGCGGATGGAGCTGGGGATCTGGCTGCGAATCATCGAGATAAACAGGTTGGAGAAGCCGGTCACCAGAGTCAGGGCGATGGACATCACCAAGGCAGTTTTCAGGTTGGAGGTCACCGCCAGGGCCGAACAGATGCCGAGAATCTGCAAACCGATGGGGTTGTTGTGCAGGATCGGGTCCAGCAGCACTTGCTTGAATGTTGGCTGGCTCATGCTTACGCCTCCCCTTTTTGCAGTTTCATCAGGAACGGACCGAAGCCGTTCTCGCCGAGCCAGAAGTGCAGCAGGTTATCCACGCCTTTACTGGTCAGGGTCGCACCGGCCAGGCCGTCGACCTGATGCTGGGCATTGGCCGCCGCCGGATCGACGCTGCCCTTGATGATCTGCACAGCCAGTTGGCCATTGCCATCAAACAGGGTCTTGCCGTGCCACAGGGCCTTCCATTTCGGGTTATCCACCTCACCACCCAGGCCTGGCGTCTCGCCATGCTGGTAGAAGCCCAGACCAACCACGGTATTCAGATCGCCCTTCACGGCCATAAAGCCATATAGGGTCGACCACAGACCGTAGCCGCGAATCGGCATGATCAGGGTGTCGAGTTGGCCGTCGGACTCCACCATATAGACGGTGGAATAACGCTCGCGGCGCTTGATCGAAGCGATGTCCTGCTCGCCCTTGAGGGCGTCCGACAGGCTTGGGTCCTTGGCGGCTTTCAGCGGGTCGAAGCTGGCGGCATCCTGAGCATCGGTGAACTGACCGGTCTGCAGGTCAACCACACGAGCTTTGATCCGCTCGGCGTAAAGAGCCTTGACGGCCTTGGCCGACATGTCAGCTTCACCCAGGCCAGCAATCGCCAAAATGCTGCGTTGCTTATCTAGCAGGCGGTTTTCCACTTGTACGGGCTTAAGTGCCACGGCGGCACCGGCGACAAATACCGAACACACTAGGCAGACGATCAACGCCACCATCAGGGTGCGAACAGTAGATTCTTGTTGACTAGACATTACGTGCCAGCCTCCG
>NKIE01000255.1:0-1386 GCA_002256055.1 Pseudomonas sp. PGPPP3
CGGTGGGCCGGTGGCCGGCGATGCTCGCCTTGGGCCTGCCCGTGAGTATCAGCGGGCCGCTGGCCAATTTGCTGGCGGTGCCGTTGCTGGGTGTCTTGGTGGTGCCACTGGCGTTGCTCGGGACGCTTTTGTTGCCTGTGCCATGGCTGGGTGAGGCGTGTTTGTGGCTTGCTGGCGGGTTGTTGCACGGTTTGTTCTTGGTGTTGACGCAAATGGCTGCCGTACTGCCCGCCTGGCTGCCTGTGGCGCCGCCTTTATGGGCCTGGTGCCTGGGTGTACTCGGGGCCATGCTCCTGCTGTTGCCCGCGGGTGTGCCGGGGCGTGGACTGGGTTTCTTGCTCTTACTGCCCTTGCTGTGGGTGCCTGTGCCGCGGCCGGCTGTGGGCGAGGTTGAGGTCTGGCAGTGGGATGTAGGGCAGGGCTTATCGGTGCTGCTGCGTACGCGCAAGCATGCGCTGCTGCATGACGCCGGCCCCCGGCATGGAGATTTCGATCTGGGTGAGCGTCTGGTATTACCGGCGCTGCGCGCACAGGGCGTCAGCCGGCTGGATGTTCTGCTGCTCAGTCATGCCGATCTTGATCACGCGGGTGGCGCCGAGGCGTTGCAGCGTGGCCTGCCCATCGGGCGAGTCTTGAGTGGCGAAGCATCGGCATTGCCCGCGCAGTTGGCGGCGCAGCCTTGTATCGATGGCGACAGTTGGCAGTGGGATGGGGTGCGTTTCACCACTTGGCGCTGGCAGCAGGCGCCTGAAGGCAATGCGGCATCCTGTGTGTTGCAGGTCGAGGCGGCGAGCGGCGAGCGTTTGTTGCTCACCGGTGATATAGATCAGGCCGCTGAGCGGGCGCTATTGGCCAGTGGTCGCGATCTGCGCGCCGACTGGCTGCAGGTGCCTCATCACGGCAGTGGCAGCTCATCCTCCCCGGCATTTTTGCAGGCCGTAGCGCCGCGCGCGGTGTTGCTCTCGCGTGGTCGTTATAACGCTTACGGTCATCCCCACCCGCAGGTGATGGCGCGTTACCAGGCGCTCGGCGCGGTGGTGTATGACAACGTGCCCAGTGGCACCTTGCACCTATTACTGGGTCGCTATGGAGAAGCCCATGCAGAAAGGGAGCGACGGTATTTCTGGCGATAAACCATGCCGGCAAAAATGCGAACCGCAGCGGTCGGCGGCGTCACGGCCCTATGCTAGAGTGTGGCCACTTTTTACTAGGGGGCATGCCACAGTGTGGGAATTGGTTAAAGCTGGCGGTTGGATGATGCTGCCGATTATTTTGAGTTCGGTCGTGGCGATGGCGATCATTGCCGAGCGCCTGTGGACCTTGCGTGTCAGTCGCGTGGCTCCGGCCCATCTGCTTGGCCAGGTGTGGCGCTGGATCAAGGACAAG
>NKIE01000255.1:1398-4999 GCA_002256055.1 Pseudomonas sp. PGPPP3
CGAAGAATCCGCCAGTCGAGTCATTCATGAGCTGGAGCGCTACCTCAATGCGCTGGGCTCGATCGCTGCAATGGCGCCGCTGCTCGGCCTGCTCGGCACGGTATTCGGCATGATCGAGATTTTCAGTGGTTTCACCGAAGGCGGCATGACCAATACAGCGTCCCTCGCCAGTGGTATCGGCAAGGCGCTGATTACCACAGCTGCTGGTTTGATCGTGGCCATCCCGGCGGTGTTCTTTCATCGCTACCTGCTGCGCCGTGTTGATGAACTGGTGGTGTCCATGGAGCAGGAGGCAATCAAGTTGGTGGAAGTGGTGCAGGGCGACCGTGAGGTGGATTTCAGCGAGGTAGGTAAAGCGTGAAATTTCGCCGCAGAGCGGGCGGTGTGGCCCGCGAAGAGGTTTATCTCAATCTCACCTCGTTGATTGACGTGATTTTCGTGTTGCTGCTGTTCTTCGTGGTCACCACCACCTTCAGTCGTCCAAGTCAGTTGAAGATCGATTTGCCTGAAGCCAGCAGCGGCACGCCGCCAGAAGCCACTGAGCAGAAGCAGTTGGAAGTGTTGGTGGGCGCTGATGGCCAGTACGAGGTCAATGGTCAGCTATTGCTTACCAGTGATCTGGACAGTCTGATGACGGCCCTGAAGCGTGAGTCTGAGGGCGACAACAGCTTGCCCTTGACCCTTAGTGCTGACGCCAAAACCCCGCATCAAGCCTTTATTACTGCCATGGATGCCGCCGGCAAGCTGGGCTTTGCCCATTTGCGCATTACCACCGTTGAGGCCAAGGCGGCACCTTGATGAGCTGGGCAGAGCGGCTGGTCAACGCCTGGTATCAAGGTCATCCGGCTTTACTATTGCTGCGTCCGCTGGAGTGGCTGTATCGCTCCGTGGTGCAGAGCAAGCGCCAACGTTTCCTCGCCGGTCAGTCGCCCTCCTATCGCGCCCCGGTGCCGGTGGTCGTGGTGGGCAATATCACCGTGGGCGGCACCGGCAAGACGCCGCTAATTCTCTATCTGATTGAACATTGCCGCGCCCGCGGACTGCGCGTGGGCGTGGTTAGCCGTGGTTATGGCGCCCAGCCGCCGAGCGTACCGTGGCGCGTCACGGCCGAGCAGAGTGCTGACGAAGCGGGAGACGAGCCCTTGCTGTTGGTGCAGCGTAGCGGCGTCGCGCTGATGATCGACCCTGATCGCGCGCGCGCGGTGCAGGCCTTGCTCAGTGCCGAGCCGCTGGACTTGATTCTCTGTGACGACGGTCTGCAGCATTATCGCCTCGCTCGCGACCTTGAGCTGGTGCTGATTGATGCGGTTCGCGGCCTGGGGAATGGCCGTTGCTTGCCTGCCGGCCCGCTGCGCGAGCCACAGGCGCGGTTGCAGTCGGTGGATGCTGTGCTGTTCAACGGTGCCAGTGTCGATAGCGCCGAGGGCTTCGGTTTTACCCTGCAGCCAACGGCGCTGGTCAATGTTGCCAGTGGCGAGCGTCGGCCTCTGGATTTATTTGCCCCGGGGCAAGCCATGCATGCGGTTGCAGGCATCGGTAATCCGCAGCGTTTCTTCCGTACCCTTGAGGCGCTAAACTGGCGCCCAATCGCCCATGCCTTTGCCGATCATGCCATTTACAGCGCCGCGGCCCTGGATTTTAGCCCGTCGTTGCCATTGCTGATGACTGAGAAAGATGCGGTCAAGTGCCGTGCCTTTGCTCAACCAGACTGGTGGTATCTGGCGGTCGATGCACAACCGTCGCCAGCCTTTAGCGCCTGGCTTGATGGGCAACTGGATGCTCTGCTGTCTGCCCGCCACTGATTCTGTTACGGATTTCTCCGTTTTTTAATTAGCCTTCAAGGACGCCATCATGGACCCGAAACTGCTCGATATTCTTGCCTGCCCATTGTGCAAAGGCCCGCTGAAGCTGACGAGCGACAAGTCCGAGCTGATCTGCAAGGCCGACGCCCTGGCTTTTCCGGTACGCGACGGCATTCCGGTGATGCTGGAGAGCGAAGCGCGCACCCTGAGCACCGACGAGCGCCTGGATAAATAACATGCACACTGCCTTCACCGTGGTTATTCCTGCCCGCTATGCCTCCAGTCGTCTGCCTGGCAAGCCGCTGCAGGACATTGCTGGCAAGCCGATGGTTCAGCATGTCTGGGAACAGGCGCGCAAAAGCAGTGCTGCGCGAGTGGTCATCGCCACCGATGATGCGCGCATTCTTGAAGCCTGCCAGAGCTTTGGTGCCGAAGTGGTCATGACTCGCCCGGAGCACAACTCCGGTACTGATCGCCTGGCCGAAGTGGCGACGCAACTGGGCTTGGCGGCGGATGCCATAGTGGTCAACGTGCAGGGCGACGAACCGTTGATCCCTCCGGCGATCATCGATCAGGTGGCTGCCAATCTGGCCGCCCACAGCGAAGCCGGGATCGCCACCCTGGCTGAGCCCATTGAAGATGTGGCAGCGCTGTTCAATCCCAATGTGGTTAAGGTTTCGTGCAACCTCAAAGGCCTGGCCCTGACCTTTAGCCGTGCGCCGTTGCCGTGGGCGCGGGATGCTTTTGCGCTCAGTCGCGATACCTTGCCGGCCGGTGTGCCGTACCGTCGGCATATCGGCATTTATGCCTACCGCGCCGGGTTTCTGCACGACTTCGTCGCCTGGGGCCCGTGTCAGCTTGAAGATACCGAGTGCCTTGAGCAGCTGCGTGCGCTCTGGCATGGCGTGGCCATTCATGTGGCCGATGCCTTGCAGTCGCCACCCGCAGGTGTCGACACCCTGGAAGACCTGCAGCGGGTCCGCCGCCTGTTGGGGGCTTGATGCGGGTTTTGTTTGTTTGCCTGGGTAATATCTGTCGCTCGCCAACGGCTGAGGCGGTATTTCGCCAGCAGTTGAGTGCGGTGGGGCTCGATGCCCAGGTTGCAGTGGACTCCGCTGGTACCAGCGATTGGCATGTAGGCAAGGCGCCGGACACCCGCACGCGCCTGGCGGCTCAGCGCCGTGGCTATGACATGACGGCGCTGCGGGGGCGGCAGGTGCAGGTTGAAGATTTTTCCCGCTTTGATCTGATTCTGGCGATGGACGCCAGCAATCTGGCTGAGCTGCAAGCGTTGCAGCCGGCTGGCTCCCATGCGGAGTTGGACCTCTACCTGCGTCGTTATCAGTTGGCCTTGGATGAAATGCCGGACCCTTATTACGGAGGCGAAGAGGGCTTTGAGCAGGTCCTGGACCTGGCTGAGCAGGCCGCGGCCTGCTTGCTGGCTGAAGTTCGGGGGCGCCTGTGAGTCTGAATGTAGAAGCCGATGTTTCGCTGCCGCCGTTCAATACCTTCGGCGTGGCGACGCGTGCGCATTACCTGGCGCACGCCCATGACGATGCTGAGGTGGGCGAGGCGCTCCAGGCGGCCAAGCGCCTGCAATTGCCGCTGCTGGTGATTGGGGGTGGCAGCAACCTGTTGCTGACGGGTGATGTTGAGGCGCTGGTGCTGCGCATGGCCAGTCGCGGTCTTCGGATTGTGTCGAGCCAGGGTGATGCGGTGTTGGTGGAAGCCGAAGCGGGGGAGCCCTGGCATCCCTTTGTGCAATGGACCCTGGAGCAAGGCCTGCAAGGGCTGGAGAA
>NKIE01000256.1 GCA_002256055.1 Pseudomonas sp. PGPPP3
AGCCATTGAACGTCTGCAGTCGCCAGAAGAGCGCGAGAAGCTCGACGGTCTGTATGAGTGCATTCTGTGCGCATGCTGCTCGACGTCTTGCCCGTCGTTCTGGTGGAACCCTGATAAGTTCCTCGGTCCAGCGGCACTGTTGCAGGCCTATCGCTTCTTGGCCGACAGCCGTGACACCAAGACTGAAGAGCGTCTGGCTTCACTGGATGACCCGTTCAGCGTGTTCCGTTGCCGCGGCATCATGAACTGCGTGAACGTTTGCCCTAAAGGTCTCAATCCGACCAAGGCAATCGGCCACATACGTAGCATGCTGCTGCAAAGCGCGACCTGATAAACGAATAGCTTTACCAGCAATACCCACGGCTGCGGAGATACTTCCGCGCCGTGGTCAATAAGAACGCAGCTCACAAAGCCGCGTTTCATAAATCGTAAATACGACGACCAGCAGGGGCATCCGGGCTGGTACCCGGACTATCTGCAGGATCCCGTAGTGGCTTTACCGAAGTCGCTGCACCAGGACTCGGTTCTAGCTTAACTACGGCATCTACGCCGATGGTGTCCCCTTACCGAGGGTGACCAAGCATGCAAGAAAGCGTGATGCAGCGCATGTGGAACAGTGCCCACCTATCCGGTGGTAACGCTGCCTATGTGGAAGAGCTCTATGAGCTTTACCTGCACGATCCCAACGCTGTGCCAGATGAATGGCGCACCTATTTCCAGAAGTTGCCCGCTGACGGCAGTTCTGTCACCGATGTTTCGCATTCTACGGTTCGCGATCACTTCGTTTTACTGGCCAAAAACCAGCGCCGCGCCCAACCGGTTTCTGCCGGCAGCGTTAGCACTGAGCATGAGAAGAAGCAGGTCGAAGTCCTGCGGCTGATTCAGGCTTATCGCATGCGCGGGCACCAGGCCGCCCAGCTCGATCCTTTGGGTTTGTGGCAACGTACGTCTCCCGCCGATCTGTCGATTGACCATTACGGTCTGACCGCTGCTGACTTGGATACCGTCTTCCGCACCGGTGAGCTGTATATCGGCAAAGAAGAGGCGACCCTGCGCGAGATTCACGATGCGTTGCGGCAGACCTATTGCCGGACCATTGGCGCCGAATTCACCCATATCGGCGATTCCGAGCAGCGCAAGTGGTTCCAGCAGCGCCTCGAAAGCGTGCGCGGCCGTCCGCAGATCAGTGCCGATGCGCAAAGCCATCTGCTTGAGCGTCTGACCGCCGCCGAAGGCCTGGAAAAGTACCTGGGCACCAAGTACCCAGGCACCAAGCGTTTCGGCCTGGAGGGTGGCGAGAGCCTGATTCCGCTGCTGGATGAGATCATCCAGCGCTGCGGCTCTTATGGCACCAAGGAAATCGTTATCGGCATGGCCCACCGTGGCCGTCTCAACGTGCTGGTCAACACCTTCGGCAAAAACCCGCGCGACCTGTTCGACGAGTTCGAAGGCAAGAAGAAGGTTGAACTGGGTTCTGGCGACGTTAAATACCACCAGGGCTTCTCGTCCAACGTGATGACCAGTGGTGGCGAAGTTCACCTGGCCATGGCCTTCAACCCGTCTCACCTGGAGATCGTTTCGCCAGTGGTAGAGGGTTCGGTGCGTGCCCGTCAGGATCGTCGCCTCGACACTACCGGTGACAAGGTTCTACCGGTTTCCCTGCACGGTGATGCGGCGTTTGCCGGTCAGGGTGTGGTCATGGAAACTTTCCAGATGTCGCAGACCCGTGGTTTCAAAACGGGCGGCACCATCCACATCGTGATCAACAACCAGGTCGGTTTCACCATCAGCAACCCGGAAGACTCGCGCTCCACTGAGTACTGCACCGACGTTGCCAAGATGATTCAGGCGCCGATCCTGCACGTGAACGGCGATGATCCGGAAGCTGTACTGTTTGTTACCCAGCTGGCCATTGATTACCGCATGCAGTTCAAGCGTGACGTGGTGATCGACCTGGTTTGCTACCGTCGTCGTGGCCACAACGAGGCCGATGAACCGAGTGGCACCCAGCCGCTGATGTATCAGCAAATCACCAAGCAGCGCACCACCCGTGAGCTCTACGCCGATGCGCTGACCCAGGCCGGCAGCCACAGCAGTGATGCGGTGCAAGCCAAGGTCGATGACTACCGTAATGCGCTGGATAACGGCCAGCATGTGGTCAAAAGCCTGGTCAAACAGCCGAACGAAGAGTTGTTCGTCGACTGGCGTCCGTACTTGGGGCACGCCTGGAATGCACGACATGACACCCGTTTCGAGCTGAAAACCCTGCAGGAGCTGTCCAACAAGCTGCTGGAAATTCCTGAAGGTTTCGTGGTTCAGCGCCAGGTGGCAAAGATCCTCGAAGACCGTCAGAAGATGTCGGCTGGTGCGTTGCCAATCAACTGGGGCTACGCCGAGACCATGGCTTACGCAACCCTATTGTTTGAAGGCCACCCGATCCGTATTACCGGTCAGGATGTGGGTCGTGGCACGTTCTCGCACCGCCATGCGGCACTGCACAACCAGAAAGACGCCAGCACGCATATTGCTCTGCAGCACCTCTACGAAGGCCAGCCGCGTTTCGATTTGTATGACTCGCTGTTGTCCGAAGAAGCCGTATTGGCATTTGAGTATGGCTACTCAACCACCACGCCAAATGCGTTGGTCATTTGGGAGGCGCAATTCGGCGACTTCGCCAACGGCGCCCAAGTGGTTGTGGACCAGTTCATCACCAGTGGTGAGCACAAGTGGGGCCGTTTATGCGGTCTGACCATGCTCTTGCCGCACGGCTATGAAGGGCAAGGGCCAGAGCACTCCTCGGCACGCCTGGAGCGCTACCTGCAGCTGTGTGCTGAGCACAATATTCAGGTATGTGTCCCAACGACGCCTGCGCAGGTCTACCACATGCTGCGCCGCCAGGTGATTCGTCCTCTGCGTAAGCCTTTGGTCGCATTGACCCCCAAGTCCCTGTTGCGGCACAAATTGGCTATCTCGACCTTGGAAGAGTTGGCTGAAGGCTCGTTCCAGACCGTACTGGGTGAAGTCGATGCCCACGACGCGAAGAAAGTAGAGCGAGTAGTGCTGTGCAGCGGCAAGGTTTACTACGACTTGCTGGAGAAGCGCCGCGCTGAAGGCCGTGAAGACATCGCCATCGTGCGTATTGAACAGCTGTATCCGTTCCCGGAAGACGACTTGGCGGAGGTTTTGGCTCCTTACAAAAACCTCAAGCACATCGTCTGGTGTCAGGAAGAGCCAATGAACCAGGGCGCGTGGTATTGCAGTCAGCATCACATGCGGCGAGTGGCTGCTGCACACAAGAAAACCTTGTTTCTTGAGTATGCGGGCCGTGATGGCTCGGCGGCACCAGCCTGCGGTTATGCCTCAATGCACGCGGAACAGCAGGACAAACTCCTGCTTGACGCCTTTACTGTTTAACGCCTTCGCGCAACGGGCGGCCTGTTGAGGCCGCCTCGTAGAAGAAACCGAATTTAAGGAACGACACACAATGGCTATCGAGATCAAAGCCCCTACTTTTCCGGAATCGGTTGCCGACGGCACCGTGGCCACTTGGCACAAGAAGCCAGGCGATGTGGTCAAGCGCGACGAGCTGATCGTCGACATCGAAACCGATAAAGTTGTGATCGAAGTGCTGGCCGAGGCCGACGGCGTCCTCGCGCAAATCATCAAGAACGAAGGCGACACAGTGCTCAGCAACGAACTGCTGGGCACCCTGAATGAAGGCGGCGCCGTAGCCGCAGCCCCTTCGGTTGCTGCTCAGGCGGCGGCCCCCGTGGTGGCTGCTGTGGTAGCTGCTGGTGATGAGCAAATTCTGTCCCCTGCAGCACGCAAGATTGCTGAAGAGAACGGTATTGATCCAAACACCGTCGTTGGCACAGGCAAAGGCGGTCGTGTCAGCAAGGAAGACGTGGTTGCGGCGGTCGAGGCGAAGAAGAATGCGCCTGTTGCTGCTGCCGCTAAACCTGCTGCTCCAGCCGCTGCCGCGCCTGTGCTTGCGGCGGGCGATCGCGTTGAGAAACGCGTGCCAATGACTCGTCTGCGCGCCAAGGTAGCCGAGCGTCTGGTTGAAGCTCAGTCGAACATGGCGATGCTGACCACCTTCAACGAAGTCGACATGACCGAAGTCATGGCCCTGCGTTCGAAGTACAAAGACCTGTTCGAGAAGTCCCATAACGGTGTGCGCCTGGGCTTCATGTCGTTCTTCGTCAAGGCTGCTACCGAGGCGCTGAAACGCTTCCCAGCGGTCAACGCTTCGATCGATGGCACTGACATCGTTTACCACGGTTACGCCGACGTTGGTGTTGCGGTATCCAGCGACCGCGGTCTGGTGGTGCCGGTATTGCGCAATGCCGAGCTGATGAGCCTGGCTGAAATCGAAGGCGGGATCGCCACCTTCGGCAAGAAGGCCCGTGACGGCAAGCTTTCGATTGAGGACATGACGGGGGGCACCTTTACCATCACCAACGGTGGCACCTTCGGCTCGATGATGTCGACGCCGATCGTCAACCCGCCGCAGGCCGCTATTCTCGGCATGCACAACATTCTGCAGCGGCCGATGGCCATCAACGGTCAAGTGGTTATCCGACCGATGATGTACTTGGCGCTGTCTTACGATCACCGCCTGATTGATGGCAAAGAAGCGGTCAGCTTCCTGGTGACCATCAAAAACCTGCTGGAAGACCCGGCGCGCCTGCTGCTCGACATCTGAGCCGCAGCCCTTATATAACGGCCCTCACGAGGGGCCGTTTGCCTGAATTCGAGAAGGAATAAAGCATGACCCAGAAATTTGATGTGGTAGTCATTGGTGCCGGCCCTGGCGGTTACGTTGCGGCTATCAAAGCGGCCCAACTTGGCCTGAAGACTGCCTGTATCGAGAAGTATCAGGATAAAGAAGGCAAGATCGCCCTCGGTGGTACCTGCCTGAACGTTGGCTGCATTCCGTCCAAGGCCCTGCTGGACAGCTCCTGGAAGTACCATGAAGCCTTGGAA
>NKIE01000257.1 GCA_002256055.1 Pseudomonas sp. PGPPP3
GAGCCCAGGCCGCAGAGTTAACCGCTACGGCGAGGGCAAAGGAGGAGCACAGCGGACAAGCCAGCGAGGCGGCTTGTTGCGACTGATCCGAATGGCCCAGATCAACAGCGGCACCATTACCGCTCTCGACCGAGCAGAAGCCGCCGTTTAAGCCACTGAGACTCTGCCCGCTCATTTGCCCGTGATGAAGTCCGCAGGCGAACAGACTGAACAGGACGCTGGCGAACAGCATCCATGCAATCTGCGAACGGTTTTCACGGGCAAGTTTCATGGCCGCGACTCTAGCACCAAGTTAATCGGCAATATAGCCGAACACCGCGGTCAATTGCCGCAAGGCTTGGGCCTTGGCATCGCATTGGAACACTTGGCAGAGGCCAGGCGCAGGACACGCATTTTGCCAACCAGGAAACAGTCACTCTAGCGACGAAAACACTAGGATCGGGTAACGATAGGCGGCGACTCTCGCCCACACGCAGCCGTCGGCTAGACTCACGGCCTTAGATATATCGCAGCGTGTGCGAGTGCCCTCTCGGGCTACCGACATTAGCAACTGAATGATGGCAAAAACGCTGGCGCATTTTTATCAGTCCACCTCAAACAGAGCACCTGCATGCCCGCACCTGATCGACATCATCCTGTACGAATCGCATTGAGCGCCCTCTGTTTGTTGCTGGTCACCAGCCTTCCAGGGCTGGCGTTGGCCTGCGAGAAGACCGTGCGCTGGGCCAACGACCCGCCGTATGACATGCGTAGCGAGGACGGCAAGATTCACGGCGCGACCGCAGACCTGTTGCGCGAAGTACTCAAACGCATGGGCTGCGAGGCCATATTCGTCGAACTGCCCTGGGCACGCGGGCTGCGCAACCTGGAAAAAGGCACTCTGGACATCCTTCCGGGTGCGCTGGTAACGCCGGAGCGCGAGGCGTTCGCCTACTTCTCCCAGCCCATCAATCGCTCGCCCAATGTGCTCTTCGTTAATCGCACCGTCGCCAAGCGCTTTGCCTTTGAATCACTGGCACATCTCAGTCACAGCCCATTTCGCCTAGGCATTCAGATCGGCGTGGTCTACAGCAGTGAGTACGCAGCACTGCTCAAGCAAACGGACTTCCAAAAGCGCACCGTTGCCATCACTGAACGGCGCAGCGGCTGGCAGATGATCAAGGCAGGACGCCTGGACGGGATGATTGCCGATGAGGTTACCGGGCTGCTGGAGCTACAACAGCTTGGCCTGGCCGCGGATGTCGTCCGCAGCCCCTTGGTGGTGTCAGAAGAACCCTCCACGGCGGCGTTCAGCCGTAAATCAACTGACCCGCAATTTGTCAGCCGCTTCAACCAAACCCTTGCTGAGGTGATAGACGACGGCACCTATGTGCGCCTTGTGCAGCCGCACATGCCCTGCCCGGTTTCCGCCGCCGCTCTCGGCTGCTTGCAGGCTGCCGGCGGACTGGCCGATCAAGCCTTGCCGGCGGCATCAGAGCCATCCTCCAGCACGCTGCGCAGCGCCAACACGATCATCTCGTCACTTCCGGACGCGGGATCTGCAGATCAGCCCTGAGCGGATCATAGGCTCAAACCCGGTTGCCACCGCCACGCTTGCGCGCTTGCTGCAACAGGGCCTCGGCAATCTCACCAAGGGGCAGAATGTCCTCAGCCCCGCCAATCGCCACGGCTTCGCGCGGCATGCCATAGACCACACAGGTGGCCTCATTCTGCGCCACGGTGTAGCCGCCGGCCTGACGAATTTCCAGCATGCCCTGAGCACCATCCTTGCCCATGCCGGTGAGCAAACAGGCAATCACGTTGCGCCCGGCGCACTGCGCCACCGAATGAAACATCGGGTCCACCGCCGGTTTGTGCCGGCGCACCGGCTCGGCATCCGATAAGCGCGTCACGTAGTTGGCGCCAGAGCGTTCGACCAGCAGGTGTTTGTCTCCGGGCGCCAGGAAGGCATGACCGGGAAGAATGCGCTCACCGCCCTTGGCCTCAACCACGTTGAGACGGGTCATGCGATTCAGCCGTTCGGCAAACGAGCGGGTAAACCCCGGCGGCATATGCTGGGTAATCACGATCCCCGGGCTGTCTGCCGGCAGGCCCAGCAGCACGTCCTTAATGGCTTCGGTGCCCCCGGTGGAGGCACCAATGGCGATCAGTTTCTCGGTGCCGATAATCGGTCGGGGAACACCACTGCGCGGCGCGTCATCCACCGGCATGACCGGCTTAGCCGAACGCGGGATCAGCCGCGCCAAGCTGGCGGCCTTGATCTTGTAGCAAATCTCCTCGGCATAGGCCTGCATGCCTTCGCGAATACCCAGCTTGGGTTTGGCAACAAAATCCACCGCGCCTAACTCCATGGCACGAAAGGTGGCCTCTGAGCCTTGCTCAGTCAGGGACGAGATCATCACCACCGGCATCGGGCGGCCGTGCATGAGTTTTTCCAGGAAGGTCAGGCCATCCATGCGCGGCATTTCCACATCCAGGGTCAGCACGTCCGGATTCAACTGCTTGATCAAATCACGCGCCACATAGGCATCCGGCGCCTGGCCAACCAGCTCCAGTTCGGGGTCAGCCTGGATGATTTCTTTGAGCAACGCCCGGATCAGCGCCGAGTCGTCTACTACCAACACTTTGATTGGCATACCTGCCCTCTAGAACAGATCGATATCGCCTGCCACCGGTACACGCTTGATACGCATGCTGTATTCCATTTCCCGGTCCAGCAGCGTGGTGTTGTGCAAGCTCTTAAGCTTCTTGACCATAACCCGGCCTGTCATCGGAAAGTAGTAAACCTTGCGCGGATAGATATCCAAGAGGTCTTCTGCCACGACCGGAATCTTCTCGGTCTCTAGATAGTCACGCACGAACTCGGCATTGCGCTCGCCAACATTGTTGGCGGTCATCCCCCGCAGCACACTGCCGCCACCGAACACCTTGGCCTCAAAACAATTACGCCGCGCGCCCAGTTTGAGCAAATGGTTAATCAGTAACTCCATGGCATACACGCCGTAACGTGCCGACGCCGAGATGGGACTGATGCCCCCGTCGTAATTGCCCGGCAGCATAAAGTGATTCATCCCGCCAATCCCGCTCAAACGGTCGCGCAGACACACCGACACACAAGAACCAAGCACGGTGACGATGACCAAATCACGCTGGGTGACAAAATATTCGCCCGGCAGAATCTTTACCGCCTCGCAGTTGAACTGACGATCAAAGTAGGTGGTTGGAGCCAACGAACTGATGAAATCGAATTCCATCCTCAGTGCCTCCTCAATGCCGGGCGATACACGGTGCGCTCAATGAGCTTAACCAGATGGGTGGCTTGCACGAAGCTTTCCGAATGTCCGGCAAAAAACAGCCCATCTGGCCGCAACAGGTGCACCATGCGCTCGAGTATTTTGTTCTGGGTCGCCTTGTCGAAATAGATCATTACATTGCGGCAAAAAATCACATCCAGTCCTGGCTCAATGCCCCAGTTACTGTCCAACAGATTGATCTGACGAAACTCGATCAACGCCTGTAACTCCGGACGCACGCGCACCTTGCCGCGCTGAGCGCCTTTACCGCGCAGGAAAAAACTCTTCTTGCGCGCCGGCTCTAACTGCTCAATTCGCTCCTCGGGATAGATGCCGGTTCGGGCGATAGTCAGCACGCCGGTGTCGATGTCCGATGCGATGATCTCCACTGCCGGGGCAAAACTGCCAAGCGCCTCGATCATGGTCATGGCCAGGGAATAGGGTTCCTCGCCGGTGCTCGAGGCCGAACACCAGATGCGCAATGGACGCCGCTCATGGGCGTGCTTGCGGACATGGGCGGCGAGCATCTCGAAGTGATGATTTTCGCGGAAAAACGCCGTGAGGTTAGTGGTCAGCGCATTGATGAACTGCTGCCACTCTTCCTCGTGTTGCTCCAGGTAGCTGAAGTAATCAGCAAAGCTGCGCAAGCGCAAACTCCGCAGCCGGCGTGCCAGGCGGCTGTAGACCATCTGGGCCTTGGTCGCCGACAGATTAATACCCGCTTGCTGATAGAGCAGACGCCGGACGCGCTCGAAGTCGCCCGACGTGTACTGAAACTCCCTCAGTTCCTGACCTGGCGCGCTCCCCGACGGCCGACTCAGAACTCCTCCCATTCGTCATCTTTGGGCTTGCTCGGGCGCGGCAAGCTCTTGCTCGGCGCACTGGCACGCGGGGCGCTTGGCGCTGGCGCGCGAGGTGCGTTCAGTCGTGGCGCGACCGGGTTCGACACTGCTGCACTGGCCACGCCCTCAAACTTAAACACCGCAACAGCTTGCGACAGCACCGAGGCCTGATCCTGCAGGGCTTCGGCCGCGGCCGCGGCTTCTTCCACCAAGGCAGCATTCTGCTGGGTCATTTCGTCCATCTGCGACACGGCGCCATTGACCTCTTCAATCCCGGTGCTCTGCTCGGCAGAGGCGGCGGCAATTTCGGCCATGATGTCGGTGACGCGCTTAATCGCCACCACAATGTCATTCATGGTCTGGCCAGCCTGGGCGACCAGCGTGTTGCCCGTGTCGACCTTGTCTACCGAGTCAGAGATCAGCGTTTTGATCTCCTTGGCAGCGGCTGCCGAGCGTTGAGCCAGAGTGCGCACTTCGGCCGCGACCACGGCAAAGCCGCGGCCCTGATCACCGGCCCGTGCAGCCTCCACTGCGGCGTTGAGGGCGAGGATGTTGGTCTGGAAAGCAATCCCGTCGATGACGCTGATGATGTCGGAGATCTTGCGCGACGACTCGTTGATCGACGACATGGTGTGCACCACCTGCTGCACCACGGCACCGCCAGTGGTTGCCACTTCGGAGGCATTCACCGCCAGGGAGTTGGCTTGCCGTGCGTTGTCGGCATTGAGTTTCACCGTTGAGGTCAACTCTTCCATGCTGGATGCGGTTTCTTCCAGGCTGGAGGCCTGCTGCTCGGTACGCGCCGAGAGGTCGGCGTTGCCACTGGCGATCT
>NKIE01000258.1 GCA_002256055.1 Pseudomonas sp. PGPPP3
TGGCAACATTCGCCTGACCCTGGGCCGCGAGGGCGGTGACATTCTCCTGACCCTCAGCGATGACGGCGGCGGGATCAAGCTTGACGCTGTGCGGCGCAAGGCGCTGGAACGGGGTCTGATGGATGCCGAGTCGGATCTCAGCGATCACGAGATCCTGCAGTTCATCCTTGAAGCCGGCTTCTCCACCGCCGAGCACGTTACGCAGATTTCCGGGCGTGGCGTCGGCATGGACGTGGTCCACTCCGAGGTCAAGCAGCTCGGTGGCTCCATGAGCATCGAGTCGACTCCTGGCGAAGGCACGCGTTTCTTGATCCGCCTGCCGTTTACCGTGTCGGTCAACCGTGCGCTGATGGTGCTGTCGGGTGAAGACCTGTATGCGATCCCGCTGAACACCATCGAAGGTATCGTGCGGGTTTCACCCTACGAGCTTGAGGCCTACTACGGGCCGGATGCGCCGCGCTTCGAATATGCCGGCCAGACCTACGAGCTGAAATACCTCGGCGACTTGCTCAACAATGGCCAGCAACCCAAGTTGGTGGGGCAGAGCCTACCGCTGCCGGTGATTCTGGTGCGTTCCAAAGAGCACGCCGTGGCCGTTCAGGTTGATAGTCTGGCGGGTTCTCGCGAGATCGTGGTGAAGAGCCTCGGTCCGCAGTTCTCTGGTGTGCATGGCGTGTCGGGTGCGACCATCCTCGGCGACGGCCGCGTGGTGATCATTCTCGATCTGCTGGCCACCATCCGCGTATTGCATGCCCATCTGCTGAGTCAGTTGCAGCCGCGGCTGGTTAGCCCAGCGGCGCCGAGCGCCGCAGAGATCGAAGCAGACCGTCCAACCTTGGTTATGGTGGTCGACGATTCGGTCACCGTACGCAAGGTCACCAGTCGCTTGCTGGAGCGTAACGGTATGAACGTGCTGACCGCCAAGGACGGGGTGGATGCCATCGCCCAGTTGCAGGAGCGCAAGCCGGACATCATGTTGCTCGACATCGAAATGCCACGCATGGACGGTTTCGAAGTGGCCACCCTAGTGCGCCACGATGAGCGTCTGAAAGACCTGCCCATCATCATGATCACCTCGCGTACCGGCAGCAAACACCGCGAGCGGGCCATGGCGATTGGCGTCAACGAGTACCTGGGCAAGCCGTATCAGGAATCCCTGTTGCTCGAAACCATTCAGCAGTTGGTCAAAAAACATGACTGAGCAAGCTGCCGCACGCATTGCCGTGCTGGCCGATACCTCGCTGCAGCGCCATGTGCTGCAGCAGGCCCTAGTCGCCAATGGCTACACCGTGGTGCTCAACAGCGACCCGGCGCGTCTCGATGAAGAGGCCCTCGCGGCCTGTGAAACCGACCTGTGGCTGGTGGACCTGGCGCAGTCGGACGATTCGCCGCTGGTGGACAACCTGCTGGAGCGAGCCACTGCCCCGGTGCTGTTCGGCGAGGGCCACGCCCCCGAACGGCACTCGGAAAATTATCCGCGCTGGGAACGGCGACTGTTCGGCAAGCTGAAGAAATTGGTGGGCGATCCGGCCCAGGGCGTTGGCCGCAGCCTTGAAGCATTGCTCGCCGACTCTTCTCGTCCGGCGCGTTTGGAGTTGCCACAGTCGCTCGCCGACATGCCGCTGGCGGCCGGTGAGCCGGCTCGTCAGGTGTGGTTGCTGGCGGCCTCCATGGGCGGTCCTGCGGCGGTCAAGGAGTTCCTTGATGCGCTGCCTGGTGGCCTGCCGGTTGGTTTTGTCTACGCCCAGCATATCGATGCCAGCTTCGAGGCCAGTTTGCCGCAAGCGGTGGGTCGTCACAGTCAATGGAAGGTCAATCATGCCCGTCAGGGCGATGCCATTCGCTGTGGCGAAGTGGTGGTGGCGCCGATCAGTTATGAACTGGGCTTTGCCGACGACAGCGCCATGAGCATTGCCGATCGTGGCTGGCCGGAACCCTATAGCCCGTCGATCGACCAGATGATGCTCAACCTGGCCCAACATTTCGGCGCCCAGTGCGGCGTGATGGCCTTCAGCGGCATGGGCAGTGACGGCAGCGCCGCCGCGGCCTATGTGCGTCGTCAGGGCGGTGAAATCTGGACCCAGCGTGCCGACAGCTGTGCCTGCGCGAGCATGCCCGACAGTCTGCGCGAAGGTGGCTACAGCCAATTCAGCGGCTCGCCGCGAGAGCTGGCCGAGGCCTTGGTCAATCATCTGGCCGGACAGTGCAGCTGAAGCTGCCAGCGTTGAGTACTAGGAAGTCGTCATGAGCCAAGCCGTAGCCAATACCCCCGCCACCACTAGCACCCTTACTGGGCTGGTGGTGCCTTTGAGTGATCGCAACCTGCTGTTGCCCAACGTTGCTCTGGCCGAGCTGATGCCCTATCGCGCACCGCTTGCGATTCCAGGCATGCCGGCGTGGATGCTTGGCCAGGTGGCGTGGCGTGACCTGCGTTTGCCCTTGCTGTCGTTTGAGGCCGCCTCTGACGGTCAGGCACAGATTGGCAGCACTGCCCGGGTGGCGGTGATTAACGCCCTTGGCGGTCGCCCCCATGTGAAGTTTCTGGCGCTGCTGGTGCAGGGCATTCCGCGCTCGGTCAAGCTGGAGAGTACGCTGGCGCGCGCCAACGTGCCTCTCGCGCCGCTGGAACTGGATGCGGTGAGCCTCGCTGACAGCGTGCTAAAGATTCCTGATCTGATGGCATTGGAGCAGATGCTGGTCGATGCCGGTCTGATCTAAGCCCGTCGCAGGAAAACAAAAGCCCCGTTACCCAGAACAACCCGCAAGGGTTGGCTGAGTACCGGGGCTTGGTTGTTTCTACGACTTAGGGTTTGGCGTCAGCCGCTGGTTTACCCAGCTCGGCCAGTTCGGCCTGCAGGTTGTCTTCAGCGCGGTGGCCGCCCCAGTAGTCGGCATTCTTGATCCCGAGTTTTTCCGGATGGAACACCGGGTCCAGGCCGAGCTTTTGTTGCGCCTCGTAGTCACGCAGGCAAACGAAAGCGGTCTTATGCATGAGGATGATGGCGATGATGTTCAGCCAGGCCATCAGGCCGACACCGATATCGCCAAGCCCCCAGGCCAGGTCAGCGGTCTTGACTGTGCCGTAGACGGTGGCGGCGATCAGAGCGAACTTCAGCACCACCGTCAGCCACGGCCGATTCACCTTGCGGTTGATATAGGCAATGTTGGTTTCGGCGATGTAGTAGTAGGCGACGATGGTGGTGAAGGCGAAGAAGAACAGTGCCACGGCCACGAACACCGAGCCGAAGCCGGGCATGATGTTTTCCATCGCTGTCTGTACATAACCGGGCCCGGCGGCGATGCCGGCGATACCGGTAAACATCGCTTCACCATTCGGGCCCTGGACGTTGTACTGGCCGGTGATCAGCAGCATAAAGGCCGTGGCCGAGCAGACGAACAGGGTGTCTACGTACACCGAGAAGGCCTGCACTAGGCCTTGTTTGGCCGGATGGCTGACCGCCGCAGCCGAAGAGGCGTGAGGGCCAGTACCCTGGCCGGCTTCGTTGGAGTACACGCCGCGCTTCACGCCCCACATGATCGCCAGGCCGAGAATGGCGCCGAAGCCGGCATCCATACCAAAGGCGCTTTTGAAAATCAGGGTGATGACTGCCGGCAGCTGCTCGATATTCAGCATCACCACGATGCAGGCGACGATGATGTAGCCCAGGGCCATAAATGGCACCACCACCTCAGCGAAACTGGCGATGCGCTTTACGCCGCCGAAGATGATGAAACCGAGCATGATCGCCAGCACGGCGGCCGTGGTGTTGGGGTGGATACCCAGGGCCATTTCCACGCTGGATGCAATGGAGTTGGCTTGCACACCCGGCAGCAGCAGGCCGCAGGCAAGGATGGTGGCGATAGCGAAGATCCACGCATACCACTTCATGCCCAGGCCTTTCTCGATATAGAACGCCGGGCCGCCGCGGTACTGGCCGTCGATTTTCTCTTTGTAGACCTGGCCGAGGGTGGACTCGACGAAAGCCGAGCTGGCGCCGAGGAAGGCCACCATCCACATCCAGAACACGGCGCCGGGGCCGCCGAAGGTGATAGCGGTGGCCACGCCGGCGATGTTGCCGGTACCCACGCGCCCGGCCAGGGTCATGGTCAAGGCCTGGAATGAACTGACGCCGTGGGCGTCGTTACGGCCATCGAACATCAGCTTGAGCATTTCCTTGAGGTGACGCACCTGCAGGAAGCGCCCGCGCAGGGAGAAATACAGGCCCACGCCCAGGCACAGAAAAATCAGCGCCGGGCTCCAGATCACGCCGTTGATGGTGTTGACCAGTTCATTCATGCCGCATTGCTCCAGGGGCTGTTGCAGCCAAGGGTAGTGGCTGCGCTGTGATTGCTCTGGCAGATAAGCCAGCGTGGCAGTCGTCTGCGTTGGACGGCTGCCAGGTTTTTAGACGGGCAAACGATAGGTGAAGGTAACGGCGCGCGCGATCAGAAAAGCGACAGTTGAGGCTAGAAATCGCCCCACAACTGTTGTGCCACGCTGAGGGCGACGGCCGCGGCGGTTTCCGTGCGCAGCACGCGCGGGCCGAGGCGTGCAGCCTGGAAGTGGGCGGCGACGGCTTGGCTCACTTCAGCGTCGTTGAGGCCGCCTTCGGGGCCGATCAAAAACGCCAGGGAGGCGGGCTTGGCATGGCTGACCAGAGGTTCGGCCACCGGGTGTAGCACTAGCTTCAAATCCGCCTCGACCTGTACCAGCCAGTCGGCCAGCAGCAGCGGTGGATGAATCAGCGGCACGGTCGAGCGCCCGCATTGCTCGCAGGCACTGATGGCCACCTGTTGCCAGTGGGCCAGGCGCTTGTCGGCGCGTTCATCCTTGAGGCGCACCTCGCAGCGCTCGCTGACGATTGGGGTGATCTCGGCCACGCCCAGCTCGGTGGCGTTCTGGATTGCCCAGTCCATCCGCTCGCCGCGGGACAGGCCCTGGCCCAG
>NKIE01000259.1:0-3061 GCA_002256055.1 Pseudomonas sp. PGPPP3
AACGCGTGTTCCCGGCCATCAACATCAACAAATCCGGTACCCGCCGCGAAGAGTTGCTGACGGCCGAAGACGAGCTGCAACGCATGTGGATTCTGCGCAAGCTGCTGCACCCGATGGACGAAATCGCCGCGATCGACTTCCTGCTCGACAAGCTGAAGCAGACCAAGACCAACGAAGAGTTCTTCATGTCCATGAAGCGCAAATAAGCGTCAGTCTGTTGCAGCGCACAAGAGCCGGGGAAACCCGGCTTTTGTCTGTCTGCCACTGGCGCTGGCCGATTGCTTCTTCTGAATAACCGAGTTCGGCGCTAAACTTTAGCCTTCGACTCGCGCGCCGCAAATGGGGCTCTAGCATGCAGTATCGCGACCTTCGCGACTTTATCCGCGGCCTGGAACAGCGCGGCGAACTCAAACGTATCAGCGCGCCGGTATCACCCGTGCTGGAAATGACCGAAATCTGCGACCGCACCCTGCGCAAGGGCGGCCCGGCGCTGCTGTTTGAAAATCCCACGGGTTTCGACATGCCAGTGCTCGGCAACCTGTTCGGCACGCCCAAGCGCGTGGCCTTGGGCATGGGCGCGGAAGACGTCAGCGAGCTGCGCGAAATCGGCAAGCTGCTGGCCTTTCTCAAGGAGCCGGAGCCGCCTAAAGGCCTGAAGGATGCCTGGAGCAAGCTGCCGATCTTTCGCAAGGTGCTGGCCATGGCGCCCAAGGTGGTCAAGGACGCACCTTGCCAGGAAGTGATCGAGGAGGGCGACGACGTCGACCTCACCAAGCTGCCAGTACAAACCTGCTGGCCGGGCGATGTCGGCCCGTTGATTACCTGGGGCCTTACCATCACCAAGGGGCCAAATAAAGAGCGGCAGAACCTCGGTATTTATCGTCAGCAGGTGATCGGCCGCAACAAGGTGATCATGCGCTGGCTCAGCCACCGCGGCGGCGCCCTGGATTTCCGTGAGTGGTGCGAGAAGTACCCGGATCGTCCCTACCCGGTGTGCGTGGCCCTGGGCGCTGATCCAGCGACCATTCTCGGCGCTGTTACGCCAGTGCCGGACACCTTGTCCGAGTATGCCTTTGCCGGCCTGCTGCGCGGTCATCGCACCGAGCTGGTCAAGGCCCGTGGCAGCGATCTGCAGGTGCCGGCCAGCGCTGAAATCGTCCTCGAAGGCGTGATTCATCCTGGCGAAACTGCGCCGGAAGGGCCTTACGGCGACCACACCGGTTACTACAACGAAGTCGATACCTTCCCGGTGTTTACCGTCGAGCGCATCACCCGTCGGCAAAAGCCGATCTATCACAGCACCTACACCGGCCGTCCGCCGGATGAGCCGGCGATTCTCGGTGTGGCGCTGAACGAAGTGTTCGTGCCGATCCTGCAGAAGCAGTTTCCCGAGATCGTCGACTTCTACCTGCCGCCGGAAGGTTGCTCGTACCGCATGGCGGTGGTCACCATCAAGAAGCAGTACCCCGGCCACGCCAAGCGCGTGATGCTCGGCGTGTGGAGTTTCCTGCGCCAGTTTATGTACACCAAGTTCGTTATCGTCACCGATGACGACATCAATGCCCGTGACTGGAATGACGTGATTTGGGCCATCACCACGCGCATGGACCCCAAGCGCGACACGGTGCTGATCGACAACACGCCAATCGACTACCTCGACTTCGCTTCGCCGATCTCCGGCCTGGGCTCGAAAATGGGCCTGGATGCGACGAACAAATGGCCGGGTGAAACCAATCGCGAATGGGGTCGCGCCATCGTTCAGGACGAGGCCATCAAGCAGCGCGTTGACGCCATGTGGGCCGAGCTGGGGATCGACTGATGAATGTCACCCTGCAACCCTCTGGTGCAGTGCTTGTGTTGCAACCCGGCGAGCGCATTCTCGATGGTGCGCGACGCCTCGGTTATGACTGCCCGCAAAGCTGTCGCAACGGCAATTGCCATATCTGCGCGGCCCTGCTGATTCAGGGGCGGGTGCGCCAGAGCGGTGAGGAGCGCGAGCATGGCGAGCTGTTTACCTGCCTGGCCGAGCCTTTGGAAGACTGTCTGTTGCACTGGGATGGCGTGCTAGCGCCGGGCGAGTTGCCGCAGCACCGGCTCAGCTGTCAGTTGATTGAATGTGCCGAGATTGGCGGTGATGTCTGGCGCGTGCGTTTGCGTACGCCGGCGGGCAAGGTGCCGCGCTATCACGCCGGGCAGTACCTGTTGATAGAGCGGACGGGCAGCGAGCCGGCGGCCTTTTCCCTGGCCTCGGCGCCGCATTGCGGGCGCGAGTTGGAGCTGCATATCCTCGGTCGCGAAGTCAGCAGTCTGGAGTTGCTGGCCCAGCTGCAACGCGACGGTCTGGCGCGCATTCAGCTGCCCTTTGGTGACACTCATCTGGCCGAGTTGCCGGAAGGGCCGCTGGTGCTAATTGCCGCCGGTACCGGCATGGCGCAGATGCACAGCCTGATCGAGCACTGCCGTGCGGCCGGCTTCAAATACCCGGTGCACCTCTATTGGGGGGCGCGCACGGCGGCGGATTTCTATGAGTTGCCGCACTGGCAGGAGTGGCAGACCCTGGCCAATCTGCGTGTGCAGCGGGTGGTCAGTGAAGACCCGCACTGGTCGGGTCGCCGTGGCTTGCTGCATGCGGCAGTGCGCGAGGACTTCGCCGATCTCAAGCCTTTGCACGTGTATGCCAGTGGCTCGCCGGGAATGGTCTACGCCACCCTGGATGCTCTGGTCGAGGCGGGTATGGATGCCCGGCAGATGCGCGCCGATGTGTTTGCCTACGCGCCGCGCGATTAAGTGCAGGAATAGAAAAGGCCGCCCTTGGGCGGCCTTTTTTTGCCTAACGATTTAGCGCACCTGAACTACAACCTTGCCAACTGCTTTGCGTTGGCCGAGGGCATTGATGGCCTCGGCGGCCTGTTCCAGCGGGAAGACCTGCGACACCAGTGGCGTGACCTTGCCTTCGGCGTGCCAGGCGAACAGTTGCTGGAAGTTGGCCGCGTTGTCCTGCGGCTGGCGCTGGGCGAACGCGCCCCAGAACACTCCGAGCACCGCCGCGCCCTTGAGCAGG
>NKIE01000259.1:3071-4922 GCA_002256055.1 Pseudomonas sp. PGPPP3
AGGCAGAGGTTGACCGGCAGTTCCGGGATACGCCCGCTGGCAAAGCCCACCACCAGCAGGCGGCCGTTCCAGGCGATGCTGCGAATGGCCTGGTCGAACAGGTCGCCGCCGACTGGGTCGTAGATCACGTCCACACCCTGGCCGCCGGTCAGGCGCTTCACTTCGTCCTTCAGGCTGGTTTCGCTGTAGTTGATCAGCTCATCGGCACCGGCGGCCTTGGCCACTGCCAGTTTCTCCGCGCTGCTGGCGGCGGCGATCACCTTGGCGCCCATGGCCTTGCCAATTTCCACTGCTGCCAGGCCGACACCGCCGGAGGCACCGAGTACCAGCAGGGTTTCGCCCGGCTGCAGGTTGGCGCGCTGCTTGAGGGCGTGCATCGAGGTGCCGTAGGTCATGCCGAAGGCGGCGGCGCTGTTGAAGTCCATGCCGGCCGGAATGGGCATGACGTTGTAACCCGGCACCGCCACCTGTTCGGCAAAGCTGCCCCAGCCGGTCAGGGCCATGACCCGGTCACCGACTTTGACATGACTGACTTTTTCGCCGACTGCCGCCACTATGCCGGCTGCTTCGCCGCCCGGAGAAAACGGGAAAGGCGGCTTGAACTGATACTTGCCTTCGATGATTAGGGTGTCCGGGAAGTTGACCCCGGCGGCATGCACGTCCAGCACGATCTCGGTTTTCTTCACCTCAGGGCTGGCAACGTCTTCCAACACCAGGGTTTCGGCAGGGCCGAAGGCTTTGCACAGCACGGCTTTCATGGGGCTACTCCGTTAGTTGTTATGGTCGCCCAGTGTAGGCAGCGGTGGTCAGTGGTCAACGAGCATGGTCGCCTCTGATGGCACTGTATAAGCATTGGGCTTGGGTGTGACGGCGGCAATAGCTATGCTAGGCGCAATCCCTCTCAGGAATGACCTCTGTGAAAGCTTTCATCGCTCTGTTGCTGGCCCTGTCCTTGCCGTTTGCCGCCCACGCCCAGGAAGAGAAAAAGGAAGGCGACGAAAAGGCCGCGCCGAAAGTCATGTACGTCGGCATCATTCCGGCGCTGGTGGGCAACTACAGCTCCGGCATGAAGATGAAGTTCTACAAGGCCGACATCGCCCTCAAAGTTACCGGCAGCGAGGCTGAAGAGAAGGTCAAATATCACGAACCGCTGATCCGCAATCAGCTGGTGCAGCTGTTCTCCCAGCAGACCGACGAAACCCTCGGCAGCATGGACGCCAAGGAAAAACTTCGTCAGGAAGCCCTCAAGCAAGTACAACAGGTGCTGGAGCAGGAAGAGGGCAAGCCCTATGTTGAAGATCTGCTGTTCAACAACCTGATCCTGCAGTAATAAAGCTAATGCGTTCGGCCATGCGGCGTTGTGCCTTGTGACCCACATGGATGTGGGAAATGCAGCTAGCCCGCAGGAGCGGGCGTCGCACTGACCTTCACTAGTTACGCTTTTTCCGTAGTCAGGCCGCCAAACTCTTGCGGAAGCGCCCCAGGGCGATGGCGAAGAACACCAAGCCGATGCTGGTCAGGGCCAGCAGCTCCGGCCAGATCAGCTCCAGGCTGGCATGGCGGAACAGGATCGCCTGGGACAGGCTGACAAAGTGGGTCGAGGGCGACACCTGCATCACCCACTGCAACCACGTCGGCATGCTGTCCAGCGGTGTGGTGCCGCCCGAGAGCAGTAGCATCGGGATAATCACCGGGATGCTCAGCAGGCCGAACTGCGGGATCGAGCGCGCCAGGGTGGCGAGGAAAATCCCCAGTGCCGTGCTGGCAAACAGGTACAGCGCAGTCACCGCGAGAAACATCGGCTGCGGCCCTGCCAGCGGCACGCCGATCAAACCTTTGACCACCAACTCC
>NKIE01000260.1 GCA_002256055.1 Pseudomonas sp. PGPPP3
CCAGCCGCGCGGCGTCGATTATGAGGTCGCCAAGGCGCTGGCCAAGGGCTTGGGCCTGACGCTTGAGGTGATCTGGGCTCAGCCCGGGGAAAAGCTCGACGACGACCTGCGCGATTACATCTGGCGCGGCCATTACCTGCGCCCCCACGAGCTGGCCGACGTGATGATGCGGGTGCCTTACGACCGTGAGTTTTCCTACAAGAGCAACGAGTTCGGTGAGCTTATCAACGAGCACGTGGTGATGTTCGGCCCCTATCAGCGTGAGCGCTGGCAGGTGGCCTACGACCAGCGGCGGCTGGACAGCGTGCCCAGTGTCGCGGTGTTCCAGCACAACCCGATCGGGGTCGAGGTCGACAGCGTGCCGTCCTTTTACCTGTCGTCGATCTTCGACGGCATGCTCAGCGGCAAACTGCATCACTACGCCACCACCGAGGCTGCCTTTGCCGGGATGAGCAACGCCGAAGTGGACGCGGTGATGGCCCTGCGCGGCGAGATCGACTGGCAGCTCAAGCAGGCCGCCAACCCGGCGTTCGCCAAAGCGGAAAACGCCTACCCGGACATGGGCAAGCAGGTCTGGGACATCGGCATGGCGGTGCATGAAAGCAACCGCCAGCTGGCCTATGCCCTGGAAGAAAAGCTCGAAGAGCTGATCCTCGCTGGCGAGGTGCGCAGGCTGTATGCGCAATACGGCCTGCAGTACGAATTGCCGGATATGTACCAGGACGCCCAATAGCGCACGCACATAGAAATGGCCGGAGGTGGGTGATGGAACAGCTGGATTGGCGTTGCTACCTGTTGTTGGCCGTACTGGCCTTACCTCTGGACAGCTCGGCCGCGCCCGTTGATCCGGTTAGTTCGGTGATGTGGGATTACCACCACACGCGCCTGCTGCACGGCGATGCGTTTGTCTTCGACCCGCAGATCAAGCTGCAAGTCCCGCCGTTTGCCGAAGACGCCCGCCAGGTGCCGTTGCAGGTGGATGCCAGCGCTTATGCTGGCGATGTGGTGCGCATGCTGGCCTGGGCCGAGTTGAACCCGATCGCGCAGGTGCAGCCGACCCTGGCGATCCGCATCCGTATCGAACAGGCCACGCCGATCCGCGTGGCGGTGCAGACCCGTGACGGCCTCTGGCATGTCGGCTCGACCCAGATCGATGCCGCCGGCGGTGGCTGCACCGCACCCAGCGTGGTGCGCGCCCAGGCCGGTTGGGAAGAGCGCCTGGGCCAGGTGCAGGGCCAGCGTTTCGCCCAGGCCAATGGCAGCCGCTTGCGCCTGCAGGTGGCTCACCCGATGGACAACGGCCTGGTCGGCGGCATTCCGGAATTCTTTCTCAATCAGGCCGAACTGCGCGGCGCCGACGGCACTGTGCTGGCCACCCTGGAGCTGTTTCCCGCTGTCAGCGAGAACCCCACCTTGAGCTTCGACGTGCGCGGCAATGCCCCGACCGAAGTGTGGCTGCGTGACAACAATGGCAATGAGTTCAAGGCTGAGCTTTAGCTCGTCGTTGTCGCCTGTTCGCGGTCAAGACCGCTCCCACCGGGACCGCGCCGTGTCGCGACCATGACAGCGAAGACGCTGTTGTGGGAGCTGTCTTGATCGCGAAACGGTGCAGTCCTTCCCCTTATCTCCAAGCCAAACCAAGAGGTGCCTATGCGCTGGCTGTTATTGGCCCACGCCGAGCTGAACTATGACCTGCAACCCCGGCAGATCGCGGCGGACACCTGGGTGCTGGAAGGGCGCACCGACAATTTTGCCGCGGAGAACGGCGGCAATATCGTCAACACGGCGTTTATCGTCACCAATGCGGGGGTGGTGGTGATCGACAGCGGGCCGTCGAAACGCTACGGCGAGGCCCTGCGCCAGGCCATCGCCAAGGTCACCGAGCAGCCGGTAATCAAGCTGCTGATTACCCATCACCACCCCGACCATGTGCTGGGCAACCAGGCCTTCAGCGATGTGCCAATTGCCGCCCTGGCCGGCACCACCCAGCTGCTGCGCGAGCAGGGTGAGGCCATGGCGGAAAACATGTACCGCCTGGTGGGCGACTGGATGCGCGGCACTGAAGTGCTATTGCCGACCGAAGCGCTGCAAGCCGGGCGGCTGACTATCGGCGATCACTCGTTGCGCCTACTGGCCCTGAGTGGGCATACAGGCGCCGACCTGGCGATTCTCGATGAGCGCAGCGGGGTGCTGTTTGCCGGCGATCTGGTGTTTTACCAGCGCGCCCTGACCACCCCAGGCACGCCGGGGCTGGACGTCTGGCTGGCGGATATCGCCACCTTGCAGGCGTTGCCCTGGAAGCAGATCGTGCCCGGCCACGGCCCGCTGGCCAGTAGTGACGCCCCCTTTGCGCAGATGACCGATTACCTCGGCTGGCTTGATGGCCTGCTGCGCAAAGGCGCGGCCGAAGGGGCGGAGATGAACGCGCTGATCCGTGCGCCGATTCCTGAACGTTTTGCCGCGGTGAGCCTGAGCCGTTATGAGCTGATTCGCAGCGTCAGCCACCTGTACCCGCGCTACGAACAGGCACGCTTTAAGCGCTTGGATTGAGCGTTCGCTACACCGTTCCGGTGGGCGCACCTTGGCCGCGAATGCGCGGCCAATCAGCCACCAAACTTCGCGGTCAAGACCACTCCCACATGATGTTTGCCGTCAGGGCCGTGACGTGAACACAGCCCAGGTGGGAGCGGTCTTGACCGTGAAAAAGGCTATTGCAAGCTGAGCTGGCCGCCGCGTTCCTGTTGCCAGTCGTCGAGGCTTGGGGCGGCGCTGTCGCCGGCCATCTGGTGAATGATCTCGAAGTAATCCTGCTTGAGCGGGTCCTGCATGATGTGCTGGCGCGAGCGCACGCGTACGGCGTAGATGTTCTGCACATTCTGGTGGTCGAAGGCGCGCCACTGCTGCGGGCCTTTGAGCAGGCTGTAGCGGTGATCTTCGAGGGCGTCGATCAGCGGCTCGCTGGCCAGGCTGCCGCTACGCCGCACGGCGTCGGCCCATTGCATGACGATGCTGTACGCCGAGGCGGCGGAGCTGGCCGGGTATTCCTGGTAGTGGTCGATATAGGCCTGGACGAAGGCTTTGCCGCTGTCGCTTTGCTCTTGCGCTGGCACCCGCCAGGTCCATGCTTCGGTGCCGATCACGCCGGCCATCACCTTGGGGCCGATCTGCTGGACGATGCTTTTGCTCAGGTGCGGCACGATGATCTGCATGCGCGTGTGCAGCTTGAGGTTGTGGGCCAGGCGCAGAGTGCGCTGCAGGTCGTCGCCAAGCAGGGCCAGAACCAGAATGTCGGCATTGCTGGCGGCGGCCTTGTTGAGGGCAGCGAGGTAATCCTTGCGCATCGCGGCATGGGCGGGCAGGGCGCTGCGGCCATGGCGGGCGCGGTCTTGGCTGGCGGTGCTGGTGCGCAGCTCGGTTTCGATGCTGCGGCCCCAGGTGTCGTCCACCAGGATGTAGTGATAGCGCTGGCGCGGCATGTTCCAGCCCAGATATTCACCCAGCACCCGAGCACTCATGCGCGCGCTGTTCGACTCGCGAAACAGGTAGCGGTGGCCGGCGCTGCCAGTGACTTCGTCGGCATAGCTCAAGGTGGCGAAATACAGCAGGCCGAGGTCGTGGGCGCGCTGGCCGGCGGCGATCGCCTCCTCGCTGGTGGCGCCGCCGAAGATCATCTGTACCCCTTGTGCGGCGAAGGCGTCGACGTTGGCGCGCGCGGTTTCGGCCTTGGAGGCGCTGTCGCGGGCCAGCAGTTGCAGCGGCTGGCCGAGCACACCGCCCTCGCGGTTGATGGCCGCCACGGCCAGCAGGGCGCCGCGGTGCAGCTCCAGGCCCTCGGCCTGGTAGTTGCCGCTGTGCGGGTAATTGAGGCCGATGGGGATCGGCTCGGCCAGCAGGCGCACACCGAGGCAGTTGAGTAGCAGGCAGCAGAACAGAATGACGCGGGCCATGGGGCTTTCTCCTTAGCAAGGGGCGTCACTGTCCAATGCGGCGGGTGCGCTGGGTATGCTCTTTTCAGGTGGCCGGGCTGGCACTTAAGTCGGTGGCGGGTGGCTTGGCGCCGGCGTGTTTCAAGGTGGGAGCGGTCTTGACCGCTCCCACAAAAAGCCGCCTCCCGCAGCGGCCTTGCAGCTATATGGGCGCGGCAATAAAGCGAGTACTGCTACCAACGGATGAGGGAAATCGACCCTGCGAGTAATTGTTGGTAAGGGCCTGGCGGCCAAGAATCTGCCCCAGGCCGGGAAAAATTCCCGGTGACAACAATTACCCTGCAGAGGTCGCCGCAATGAAACCTACCGGTCTTCGCCAGCCATTCGTGCTCACCGCACTGTGCGCTGCCATGCTTTTGCCTGCCGTATCCGCCTGGGCTGTTACTGACCAGGAAATTCTCGATGATGTGAAAACCACCGATCAGATCGTCACCAACGGCATGGGCCTGCAGGGTCAGCGCTACAGCCCGCTGACGACCCTCAACACCGACAACATCAAGGACCTGCGCCCGGTATGGACCCTGTCATTCGGTGGCGAAAAGCAGCGCGGCCAGCAGGCCCAGCCGCTGATCAAGGACGGCGTGATGTACGTCACCGCCTCCTACTCGCGGGTGTTTGCCGTGGATGCGCGCACCGGCAAGGAACTGTGGCAGTACGACGCCCGCCTGCCGGACGACATTCGTCCGTGCTGTGACGTGATCAACCGCGGCGTGGCCCTCTACGGCGACCTGGTGATTTTCGGCACCCTCGACGCCAAGCTGGTGGCCTTGAACAAAGACACTGGCAAGGTGGTGTGGCGCAAAAGCGTCGCTGACCATAAAGCGGGCTACTCGATCACCGCGGCACCGCTGGTGGTTATCGGCAAGCTGATCACGGGTGTGTCCGGTGGTGAGTTTGGCGTGGTCGGCAAGATT
>NKIE01000261.1:0-3856 GCA_002256055.1 Pseudomonas sp. PGPPP3
CTTCGATGCCTATATCGGTGGGGCGCAGAAGGGCAGCTTCTCGCGCACGGTGTGAATACTTGGCGCGTGGGAGCTCTGTCGGCTTCCGAGCGCTGGGTGGGGCAATTGTCGATGTTGTGGTTGTAAGTACCACTTGTGATGGTCATTAATACCGTCTTCGAGCGGGTTATATTTACCTTTTGTTTTTTAACTTATTGATTTTATTGAATAAGTAATTGGCATGTTTCCTGATTAATCCTGGTTCCCATCCTCGGTTCAATCAGGAACATCTCCATGAAAAAATCAATTGTCTTGCTCGCCGGTGCTGCATTGTTGGCCTCTGCCTTGGTTCGTGCCGATCAGATAGTTACCGCCCAGAGTGACACCGCAGTGGGTGGTGGCTTTGCCGGTATGACGGGTTTGATGCTGGGCGCCGCCGCGGGTGGTCCGCTGGGTGCGCTGGTGGGGGCGGGTCTTGGTTATCTGGCGGGTAGTGCTGGGCAAGAGGCCGTAGGGCTCGAACAAACGCTGTATGTGATCAAGGATGATGAGGGCAAAATCACCCGTGTGCGCTCCTCCGATGGCGGTTTCGTCAAGGGGCAGCAGGTGTCCTTGAGTGGTTCTCAGGTGACGGAGGGCGTCCCATAGCGGGGGCCTGGCTGCTGTGCAGGCTGACTTGCGCAAGGCTGGTTCGATCAACACCAGCATGGCTGGCATGAGGGATTTGCAGTGACTTACGCACTCTTGCACACGGTGCATCTGCTGGCGGCCATTGGCTTTATCGGCACGTTGTTCTACGAGGTGGCGATTCTAGCCAGGGTCAAACCGCAGCTCGATCCTGCGCAGTTGGGCACCTTGGAGCGGGCCCTCGGTGCTCGCACCCGCACCGTGCTGCATGGTGTCGTGGTGCTGGTGTATGGCGCGGGCCTGGGCCTGGCTTGGCAGCATCGACAGGCTTTGAGCGCGCCGTTTTCCAGCAGTTTTGCCACCTTGCTGACCCTGAAGATCGCCCTGGCTGTCGGCGTGTTTGTCAGCTTCGGCGCGGTGGCCATGCTGCTGCGCAGCGGGCGCATGACACCGGCGCTGTATCGCCAGCTGCATTGGGCGGTGCTGGCGCAGATGCTGCTCATCGTGTTGTTGGCCAAGGCGATGTTCTACCTGTACTGGTAGCCGTTGTCGTTGACAGCTTTGGCGGCTTTGACGATGACTTCGGTCAAGTTTTAGCGTGTTTGCCGGTGCCGTGATAGGTGCTGATTCAGGCCCTCGAATATCCTCGGTTTTGCTCGTGCGCCTGGTTATGGTGAGGCTTCAGCCATCGCCCAGACCGCCCCGAGGTTCGCCATGCACTTTGCCTACAGCCCCCGCACCGAAGCACTGCGTCAGCAGGTACGCAACTTCCTCGATAGCCATATCGTGCCGCGCATCGGCACCTGGCACGCGGAGGTGGCGGCGGGACAATACCCAGTGTCTTTTATGGCCGATTTGAAGGCCCTGGCCCGCGCGGAAGGGCTGTGGAATCTGTTCTTGCCGGCGCTGAAGGCGGACGAGCCGGGCACCGCCCTGAGCAACTTGGAATACGCGCCGCTGGCTGAGATTATGGGCCGCGTGTCCTGGGCCTCCGAGGTGTTCAACTGCAATGCGCCGGACACCGGCAACATGGAGTTGCTGCACCTGTTTGCCACGCCCGCGCAACGCCAGCGCTGGTTGTTGCCACTGCTGGACGGTGCGATACGTTCGGCCTTTGCCATGACCGAGCCGGACGTGCCGTCCTCGGATGCCAGCAATATCCAGACCCTGATCCGCCGTGACGGTGACGAGTACGTGATCAACGGCCGCAAATGGTTTATCACCAACGCTTCGCACCCCGATTGCAAGCTGCTGATCGTGATGGGCAAGACCGACCCGGACGCCGAGCCTCATCGGCAACAGAGCATGATCCTGGTGCCGTTCGACACGCCGGGGGTGGAGCTGCTGCGCAATATCCCGGTGCTCAATCACCTCGCGCCCGAGGGCCACAGCGAGTTGCTGCTGCGCAATGTGCGGGTGCCGGTGGCCAACTTGCTCGGCGCCGAGGGCGAGGGCTTTATGATGGCGCAGGCGCGCCTTGGACCTGGGCGGATTCACCACTGCATGCGCTCGATCGGCATGGCCGAGCTGGCCCTGGAGCTGATGGTCGAGCGCTGCCAAGAGCGCAAGGCGTTCGGCAAATACCTGCACCAGTACGCCAATATCGGCGACTGGATCGCCGAGTCGCGCATCGAGATCGAACAGGCACGGCTGTTGGTGCTGAAGACCGCCTGGATGATCGACGCGGTCGGCGCCAAGGCCGCACGCAAGGAAATTGCCATGATCAAGGCGCTGGTGCCGGCCATGCACTGCCGGGTGGTCGACCGCGCCATCCAGGTCTACGGCGCCATGGGCCTGACCCCGGACACGCCGCTGGCCGATATGTGGACCACCGGCCGCGCCCTGCGTTTTGCCGATGGCCCGGACCAGGTGCACCTGCGCAGTATCGCCAGTCTGGAACTCAAGGCCAGCCAGGCCAATCGCGGCGCCACGGCGGCCTACCTGACGCCACCGATGCAGGGTTAAACAGGGCGCAGTTCGCGGGTTCGGCCCGTTCACAACCCGCTGATTGCGTCGTCACTTGACCGCAATCAAGCGGTGCCCGCAGACCGCTTGAGGGGTGTACCTGCCGGCGGGTAGCGTGCAGGCATGAACAATCCCTGTGAGGTGGCGGTCGTGAATGCGCCGGAAAAAATCGTCGAAATCAATGCCGGGCGAGCTGCGCCTTTCTATCAGACCCTGGGCAACGAAGAAGTGCTGTTCCAGCAGGCCTGGCAACATGGCATGCCTGTGCTGATCAAGGGCCCGACCGGCTGCGGCAAGACCCGCTTCGTTCAGCACATGGCCCATCGCCTGAATCTGCCGCTGTTTACCGTGGCCTGCCATGACGACCTGAGCGCCGCCGACTTGGTCGGCCGTCACTTGATCGGTGCTCAGGGCACCTGGTGGCAGGACGGCCCGCTGACCCGCGCGGTGCGCGAAGGCGGCATCTGCTACCTGGATGAAGTGGTCGAGGCGCGTCAGGATACCGCCGTGGTGCTGCACCCGCTGGCCGATGACCGCCGCGAGCTGTACCTGGAGCGCACCGGTGAAGTGCTGCGCGCGCCGCCCGGTTTTATGCTGGTGGTGTCGTACAACCCCGGTTACCAGAACCTGCTCAAGGGCATGAAACCGAGCACCCGTCAGCGTTTCGTGGCCCTGCGTTTCGATTATCCGGCTGCGGCCGAGGAGGAGCGCATCGTCGCCAACGAGGCCCAGGTGGATGCGCCGTTGGCCGCCCAGGTGGTCAAGCTCGGCCAGGCGCTGCGTCGGCTGGAGCAGCACGATCTGGAAGAAGTGGCCTCGACCCGCTTGCTGATTTTCGCCGCGCGGATGATCCGCTCCGGCATGAGCCCGCGCGAAGCCTGCCTGGCCTGCCTGGCCGAACCGCTGTCGGATGACCCGCAGACGGTGGCGGCCTTGATGGGCGTGGTTGATGTGCACTTCGCTTGATGCCAATCCTGGCCCCAGCCCGGCTAGCAGGCCGTTGAAAAACGTTGGCGAGGCAGCCAGCGCAAGGCAAAAGCAGGCGAAAAAGCGGAGTTTACGTGCTGTAAATGAGCATTTTGAGCCTGTTTTTAACGCAGCGATGGCAACGCAGGTAGTTTTTCAGCGGCCTGGCAAGCGTCTGCCGGGCGACTTGGCCATGTGGTTTTTTATCCTTGCCGAGCTGACCGTATTTGCCCTGCTGATTGTCACCTTCGCGGTGGCTCAGGCCTGGCAACCGGCCTTGTTTCACGCCAGCCGTGGCGCGTTGGACAGCTCCATCGGC
>NKIE01000261.1:3866-4899 GCA_002256055.1 Pseudomonas sp. PGPPP3
CTGACCTTGAGTTTGCTCACCGCCGGTTTGTTCGCCGCCCTGGCCCAGGAGCAGGTGCGTCGTGGTCGCTCGCGGTGGGCTGGCGGGTTGCTGCTGGCAGCGCTGTTGGCGGCCAGCGTGTATGTGGGTTTGAAGCTCAGTGAATACCAGCATCTGCTCGGCTTGGGCCTAGGTATGGAGCACAACAGCTTCTTTACCCTGTATTGGATTCTCACTGGCTTTCACTTTCTGCATGTGTTGCTGGGCATGCTGATTCTCGCCTGGCTGGCCGTGCGTTGCTGGCGCCGCAAGCAGGCTGGCGATGACGCGGTGCTGGAGTCGGGGGTCCTCTATTGGCACATGGTCGATCTGATCTGGGTGCTGCTGTTTCCCTTGGTGTATGTGCTCAATTGACGAGGTTGGCGTGGCTACTTCACCTGCACTGATCGTTTGCTGGCTGGGCCTGGTGCTGTTGTCGGTTGCCAGCGTGCAGCTGGGTAATGCCGGGGGCGGTTTGCTGCTGGCGGCGGCGGTCTTGTTGGCGGCCTTGGGCAAGGCCTGGCTGATTGCCGATGGCTTTATGCACTTGCGCCATGCGCCGCCGTTGTGGCGCGGGTTGCTGCTGGGCTGGCCGTTGGTGGTGGGGGTGCTGGTGCTGCTGACGTTGTGGTTGCAGCGCGCGATCTAGGGTGACTCCGTGCTAATGGTGCTCGAACGCCGCAGTTGTGTTGTCTGGGCGAGTGGTTCCGCCCTTACGGCGGGTCACTTTTGGCAGTCGCCCCAAAAGTAACCAAAAGGTCTTGCCCCTGGCATCCGGGTTTCGCTGCGCGAAACTTCCCTCACTTCATCATTGCTCCGTGGGCCCGCTGCGAAGGGCCATCCCTGGCCCATCGCAGCTCTCGCGGCATCCATGCCGCTCAACCCACTGCACAACGATTCGTTCGGCCTCCTGAAAGGGGCGTTTGTCCTGGCGCGAATTTCTGGGTTCGACGTTAGAGCGTGTGGGCGCACACCACCTGGCCGTGTTGGTCTCTGCTCAATACCCGAGCCTAAC
>NKIE01000262.1 GCA_002256055.1 Pseudomonas sp. PGPPP3
CCTAAGGTCAGGAAAGAATGCGGTACCGTGAGCGGCAGTTACTAGCCGACTCCTGCTTGATGCGACAGGCTCAAAGCGGCCAAAAGCGGTCACTGGATATCTACAAAAGCTGGGGCGATTCACTAACCCGGATCACTGTTTTGTTGCCGCCAGGATGGTGCCGGTAGAGGAAAAGGGGGCTAGGTATAGATTGTCCGGAGTTATGCTCTGCTGCGCTGCCGAGTCGCTCATTAGTCTTAGAGCAAGGGCATTGTTGTCGGGCGTATATGCCTTAAGAGATATGGTCAGGCGCGGGCAGGGCGATAGAGTGAGGGCAATGATTTTGCTCAATTCTGCCCACAGGATTCGCCACCATGGATATTGCCCAGTTTGCCGACCTGCTGAGTGCCGCCAAGGCTCAGCCCGAGCCGCAGCGCCTGCTGTTCGTGTTTGTTGCCGCCGAGCTGCCGGAAGACGCCACCGAGGCCGAGAAACAGCAGCATGCCGAGCAGCAGGGCGGCTCCCTGCGCCCGGTGTTGTGCGTGGATAAGTTGCCCGCCGAGCTGGAGGATTTTGCCGGCCTGCTGGATGAGTCGGCGCGCACCGGCATCAACTGGGACCTGGTGTTCGTCGCCGGCTTGTCCGGTCGCGCAGGCCAGGCGCCCAACAGTGATGAGGCCGAACAACCGCTGAAGATGATGGTCGGCGCGATTGAAACCGGCAGCATCGGCAACTTTATTGCCTTTGATCGCCATGGATTGCCGGTGTCGTTCTTCTGATTCCAGCGCCGTCTATCGATTTGCACCCCCATGGCCAGCGCTGCAGCGGCCCTTCAGTACCTCTTTGGATATAGCTTCGCGCCCGCATTGGCGGGCATGCAGTACGCCCTTGATTGCAGACTTATGGAGACCGTCAGTGCTCACCCATCTTGATGCCCACGGCCACGCCAACATGGTCGATGTCACCGATAAAGCCCTGACCCAGCGCGAGGCGGTGGCCGAAGCGCGGGTGCGCATGCGCCCGCAAACCTTGCAGATGATCGTGCAGGGCGGTCACCCCAAAGGCGATGTGTTCGCCGTGGCGCGGATTGCCGGCATTCAGGCGGCGAAGAAGACGTCTGACCTGATTCCGCTGTGCCATCCGCTGTTACTCAGCAGCGTTAAAGTGCTGCTGCAGGCCGAGGGCGAGGACTGCGTGCAGATTACCGCCAGCTGCAAGCTGGCCGGCCAGACCGGGGTGGAAATGGAGGCCCTGACCGCCGCCAGCGTCGCCGCCCTGACTATTTATGACATGTGCAAGGCAGTGGACCGCGGCATGGTCATTGAACAGGTGCGCTTACTGGAAAAACTCGGTGGCAAGAGCGGCCACTACCGCCACGGAGATACCGAATGATTAACGTCCAGTACTTTGCCCGTTACCGCGAAACCCTTGGCCTGGATGGCGAAAGCCTCGACTGGCACGCCGACATGCAGACCCTGGCGCAGTTGCGCGAGCAGCTGGCCGCCCGTGGCGGTGCCTGGGCGGTGCTGGCCGAGCAGAACCTGATGTGCGCGCGCAATCAGGACCTCTGCAGCCTCGCCGAGCCGTTAAGCGATGGCGATGATGTGGCATTCTTTCCCACCGTCACCGGTGGTTAAGCCGCTAAACCTTTGGCGCCAGCGGCCTACCTCTATCGGGGAATAGGCCCTGCAGTTGGGCGCGTGCAGGCTGTGCTGAATTTATCCTGTCGAGGACTTCAGCATGTCTCACCTTGCCCAGAGCAGCTTCCAGCCGCTGCGCATTGCCGTACTCACGGTCAGCGATACCCGCACACTGGATACCGACACCTCCGGCCAGACCCTGATCAGCCACCTTGAGGAGGCCGGGCATGCCCTGGCGGCGCGGGCCATTGTCATCGATGACATCTACCAGATCCGCGCCCAGCTCTCGCAGTGGATTGCCGACGCCCTGGTGCAGGTGGTGTTGATCACGGGTGGCACCGGTTTTACCGCCCGCGACAACACTCCACAGGCCGTCGAGCCGTTGCTGGACAAACGCGTCGAAGGCTTTGGCGAATTGTTCCGCCAGGTCTCGGTGTTGGAAATCGGCACCTCCAGCCTGCAATCGCGGGCGCTGGCCGGTTTTGCCAACAGCACCCTAGTGTGCTGCATGCCAGGTTCACCGAATGCCTGCCGCACCGCCTGGCAGAAGATCCTCGGCGAGCAGCTCGATAGCCGCACCCGGCCGTGCAACTTCGTCCCGCACCTCAAGGCCTTGCCGGAGCGCCCGGTCGCTGCCTGTGGGCCGCGCTCGTGAGCGGTTGTGGCTGCGATGGCAGCAACCTACACCCGGTCGATGAGGTCATCGAGCACCTGCTCAGCCGCGCCCCACGCCCGCCGAAAGTCGAGCAAGTGGCCCTCGCCGATGCCCTCGGCCGGGTGCTGGCCGAAGACCTGCTGGCGCCCAGCGACGTGCCGGCCTGGGACAACAGCGCCATGGACGGTTATGCCTTGCGCGCCCGCGACCTGCCCATCGAAGGTGGTTTTCTGCCCCTGGCCGGGCGCATCGCCGCCGGTGACAGTGGTCTGACGCCGTTGTCGCCGGGGCAGGTGGTGCGGATTTTTACTGGTGCACCCTTGCCACCGGGCGCTGACACCGTGGTGGCTCAGGAGGACTGCCAGGTCGAAGGCTCCGGCGTGTGGTTGCCGGCGGCCAAGCAGGGCGCCCATGTGCGCCAGCGGGGCGAGGAGCTGACTAACGGCAGCCTGTTGCTGAGCGCGGGGCAGCGCCTGCGTCCTCAGGAAATCGGCCTGCTGGCGGGCATGGGCTTTGCCCGCGTAGCGGTTTACCGGCCGCTGCGGATTGGCCTGCTGAGCAGTGGCGACGAGCTGCGCGAACCGGGGGAGGCCCTGCAACCGGGGCAGATTTACAACGCCAATCGCTTCACCCTTGGCGCGGTGCTGCGCAGCCTGGGGATGCAGGTGCATGACTATGAAGTGATGGCCGACGACCTGGCCGCCAGTCGTGATGCCTTGAGCCTGGCGGCTTCGGAGTGGGACATGCTGCTGACCTCTGGCGGCGTCTCGGTAGGCGAGGAGGATCACCTCAAACAGGCGATTCGCGAGCTCGGCGAGCTGCACCTGTGGCGCCTGGCCATTCAGCCGGGCAAACCGCTGGCCTTTGGTGAAGTGGGCGGCAAGCCCTGGCTGGGGTTGCCGGGCAATCCGGCGGCGGCGCTGATTACCGCGCTGATCGTGGCGCGGCCGTTTCTGCTGCGCGCCCAGGGCCGTGTCGAAGTGCTGCCCAAGGCGCTGCCATTGCCGGCGGCGTTCAGCTGGACCCAACCACGGCCGCGCCGGCAATACCTGCGGGCCCGCCTGCAGACCGATGCCAACGGTGAGTTGCAGGTGCATCTGCACCCGCGCCAGGGCTCGGCGATGCTCAGTTCGGCGTGCTGGAGCGACGGCCTGGCGGTGATCGAAATCGGCCAGACCCTGCAAGCCGGCGAGGCGGTGAGCTACCTGAGCTTTGCCGAGCTGTTGCAGTAGGTCGCAGCACTCGCGACCCCTTCGATAGCTATGTAGTCTCAGGCAGGGCGTGTGGCAGTGAGCCCTGCGTTACTGAGTCGCATGGATGCACGTGGCCAGCGTTTTTATGCTCTGGAAGAACCCACCAGTCTGAACACCATCGAGCTGATTCCAGAGCTTTTGAACATGGGTGTGGCGGCGGTAAAGATCGAAGGATCTGCAACGCAGCCGGCCTATGTCGAACAGGTCACCAAGGTCTGTAGCGCAGCGCTGGGTGCTTACATCAAGGCCTCGCACAGCCACTCCCTGATTGCATCCTGGCTATCTTCGGTTGCGCCGCGTCAGCTGACACCTTAGCCGCTGCCGGATATCGCTGAGCTCAACTCCTCTTACGGCTATCGCGCCAGTTCTTAACCCGGATGTAATCCGAGACGCGCCGTCTATTGCGAATGACACCAAGGCGAACTGCACCTGCCGTTTAGCGGCTTGATCCGCGGACAGCCGGTGTCGCGATTAGCCCGGATGCCCATCGGTGCGGGCGCTCAGCAGCATCGGTGCGTAGTGCCAGACGAACAGGCCGAAGGCTCCGGCCCAGCAGGCCGCGGCCAGCCACAGCGAATACAGCGGCCAGACGCTGGGCAAAAACACCCGTGCAATGCAGCCAAGATTGAGCAGGGCGAAGGCCCAGGCCATGGCTTTGGGGGCTACTAGGTCACGGCCGGTGTGGCCTAGGCTGACGCGGGCGACCATCGCCAGAATCAGGCCAGCCATGGCTCCCACCGTCAGCGCGTGCAGCGCTGGGCTCGGGCTGCTCAGCAGGCCCAGGTGCCAGAGCGCCAGGCCGAGGGCGGCGATGGCCAGCCAGGCAATCGCCAGGTGCAGTGACCAGAGCAAGTCGACCTGCCAGATACCGCGGTCATACCAGCGCGCCAAACGCAGCAAATGGCCGACGCCGAAGGCCGCCAGCGGCAGGGCCAGCCACCGGCTCGGTTGCAGCCCCAGGCCCGTGGCAAACAGCACGGCCAGTAGCAGGCCGCAGGCCAGCAGGCTTTTATCCAGCCATACCCAGGGTTTGACGCCTTGCACCCGGCGCAGGCCGCGTTGGGTAAAGAAGGGGATCACCCGGCCGCCGATCAGGCCAATCAAGGCGCCCACTAGCCAGATACCGGCATAAGCGGCCTGACGTTGCAGACCGTCATCGCCGGTGGCCAAGCCAAACAGGAGCAGGCAGTTGACGCTGGCGAGCAGCAATAAAACGCCAACAATCGGGTAGTTGTTCTTCTGCCGCACGCGCCACACTTGCTGGCCCATCAGCACCGCCACGGCAAACAGGAAGGCCGCCTCCAGGGGCAGCAGCAGGGGCAGTGGCAGATTGAATAGCCAGCCCAGACGCGCCGCCAGCCACAGGCC
>NKIE01000909.1 GCA_002256055.1 Pseudomonas sp. PGPPP3
TGATCATCCTCTCAGACCAGTTACGGATCGTAGCCTTGGTGAGCCATTACCTCACCAACTAGCTAATCCGACCTAGGCTCATCTGATAGCGCAAGGCCCGAAGGTCCCCTGCTTTCTCCCGTAGGACGTATGCGGTATTAGCGTTCCTTTCGAAACGTTGTCCCCCACTACCAGGCAGATTCCTAGGCATTACTCACCCGTCCGCCGCTGAATCGAAGAGCAAGCTCTTCTCATCCGCTCGACTTGCATGTGTTAGGCCTGCCGCCAGCGTTCAATCTGAGCCATGATCAAACTCTTCAGTTCAATACTGCTTGGATTTTGTAAAAATCCTAAACTTAGCTCAGCAATCGTTGGTTACATCTTTGATTTCTCGCGGAGTAACTTGTGATGCTGATAATCAGTTGACTAGCAGTCTTACCTCACAAGCACCCACACGAATTGCTTGATTCAGTTGTTAAAGAGCGGTTGGCTGATTCTTTCGTCTCAACCGAGGCGCGCATTCTACAGCAGCCTCAATCTCTGTCAAGTGATTTTTGAAAATTTCTTTTCAACTTCAACCACTTGCGCCTTCGATCTTCTTTTCAGCTTCTCGTCAGCGGGAGGCGAATTCTACAGCGTTTCAAACCGCTGTCAACCACCTTCTAAACCGCTTCCGATCAACTCGACCGAAGCACCGACAAGATCAAAACACCACCTTGTCAGTCCGGCGCATTCTACACAGCTTTCGCTGCTTTGCAACCCCTCTTTTTAAGCTAACTCTTTGTTTTCAAAAGAGTTTTCCGAGAGGTCTGCGCCGGAAGAGGTGCGAATTATAGACACTTAAATCAGGCCGTCAAGGACTAACTTTGATTTAGTCTGCACCTATATATAGGTAACGCTCGCTGGGCGTAGCCAAGGTAACCCAGGCCCAGCCGTATGCCTTAGCCCCAGTAGGCTTCCGGCGGTGCAGGCAGCTCGCCGAGCAACTGACGCAGGCCAGCGCCCCAGTGCCCGCAGATGCCTTCGAAGTAGGCGTCGCCTTCGCACACGCGATAGCCGACCGGCACTTCCAGGCTATTACGGTGATAGACCAACAGATCCAGCGGCATGCCTACGGACAGGTTGCTGCGGATAGTCGAGTCAAAGCTGATCAGCGCGCAGCGCAGTGCCTGCTGCAGCGGCGTGGTGTGCTTCAAGGCGCGATCTAGAATGGGCTTGCCGTATTTGCTCTCGCCGATCTGGAAATACGGCGTGTCCTCGGTGGACTCGATGAAGTTGCCTTGCGGGTAGATATTGAACAAGCGTGGCGACTCGCAACCAATCTGCCCGCCGACAAGGAAGGAACAACCTAGATCCACGCCCTGCCCTAGCGTGGCACTGGCATCCCGCGCCAACACCTCACGCAAGGTAGCGCCGACCAGGCCCACCGCCTCAAACAGGTTGCCGACGTTGTGCAAGTGACTGCAGTCGCTGTTCAAACGCTGGCGCAACAGACTGATCACCGACTGCGAGGTCGCCAGGTTGCCCGCTGACTGCAAGACAATCAGCCGCTCGCCCGGCACACCGAACACATGCAGCTTGCGGTAGGTGGCGATATGGTCGACGCCGGCATTGGTGCGCGAGTCGGAAACGAACACCAACCCCTCGGCCAGGTTCATGGCAACACAGTAAGTCATAAGGCTCTCATCAATCAGTCGGCATGGCCGCAAAGAGCGGCCAGTTTATCCGACTCGACCTTATTGCTGGGTCTGTAGCGCATGCGGGCTGACATACACCCGCGCATGCATCTGCTCACTACCACCGCCACGGCGCATGCCGCGCACCGGACAGGCGTCGAGGTAGTCCAGACCGATAGCCAGCTTGAGGTGACGTTGCGGGCGCGACATGCCATTGGTGATATCGAAGCTGTACCAGACGCCGTCAATCCAGGCCTCCGCCCAGGCATGACTGGCCAAGTGCTCACTGTCATCACTATATAAGTAGCCCGACACATAACGCGCCGGCACACCAAGACTGCGAGCACAGGCGAGGAACGCATGGGTATGGTCCTGGCAAACCCCGGCGCCACCAGCAAAGGCTTCGGCCGCCGTGCTCTCTACCGTGGTAATACCTGGTGTATAGGGCATCTTCTCGCCCAAGCCGTGCATCAGATCAATCAGGGCTTCGCGCTGACGCCGCTCACCACACTGCAAAATGGCAAATTCGCGTAAGGCCTGATCGGCCTGAGTGAGGCGCGTGCTGCGCAAGAAGGGCAGCGGCGAGCCACTGTCGCGTTCACCGTCGCTGTGCTCATCGATCTCAACCACACCACGCGCGCCGATCACGATCGAGTCATGGGGCTGATCCATGGTCAGCACGTGCAGCACGTTGCCGTAGGGGTCGCGCTGTGCGCGCACCGGATGCGGCAAATCCAACTGCCAATTGAGCACATGCTGACGCGCACTTTCCTGCGGGGTCAGGCGCAGGTATTGAATGCTGCCGCGTACTTCATCGGCGTAGTCATAGGTGGTGTCATGACGGATAGAGAGTCTCATGCAGCCTCCAGATAAGCGCTGTGGATGGCATTGGCCAGCTCACGCACCTGCAGAATGAAGTCCGACAACCAACCGTGCAGGCCCTCGGCCAGGATGTCGTCGATGCCGGTGTAACGCAGCCGGGCATCCAGTTCGGCGACCAGGCGTTGTGCTGGTCGACCATTGTTGCCAGGCAGGCTGGCAAGAATCTGATTGATCTCGTCCAAACAGCTGCGCAGCGAACGCGGTACGTCGTCGCGCAGAATCAACAGCTCGGCCACCTGGCGGGCGCCCGGCGCCTCGCGGTACAGCTCGGTGAAGGCCTCGAATGCCGACAGCGCACGCAGCAGCGCGCTCCACTGGTAATAGCCATAGGCCGAACCATCGCTGATGCCGGCGGCGTCATCACCAAGCATCTCGTAACGCGCATCGAGCAACCGCAGGGTGTTATCGGCGCGCTCTATATAGGTACCCAGGCGAATGAAGCGAAAGGCGTCATGGCGCATCAAGGTGCCAAAGGTAGCGCCACGGAACAGATGGGAGCGCTGCTTGACCCACTCGCAGAAGCGGCTGATGCCATAACGGCCCAGGCCTTCATCGGCGATGGTGCGCATCTCCAGCCAGGTGGCGTTGACGTTCTCCCACATGTCCGCCGTGATACGCCCGCGTACGGCGTGGGCATTACTGCGGGCGGCACGCAGGCAGCTATAGATGCTCGCTGGGTTATTAGCATCCAGGGCGAAGAAGTGCAGCATGCGCTCGCCATGCAACTCGCCATGCCAGCCCAGATAGGCATCCAAGGTGCCGGTAATCAGCAACGGCATGGCCAGCTCATCGAGGCCATCGCCACGGCCATCCTGCGGCATCAACGACAGCGAATAACTGACATCCAACATGCGCGCGAGGTTTTCCGCGCGCTCCAAATGGCGCGACATCCAGTAAAGGTCGGCAGCGGTTCTACTCAACATGACATCTTCCCCTTAATCCTCGACCACCCAGGTGTCCTTGGTGCCGCCGCCCTGGGACGAGTTGACCACCAGTGAACCCTCGCGCAATGCCACCCGTGTCAAGCCGCCCGGCACCAGCCGGGTTTCCTTGCCCGACAGGACGAACGGCCGCAGGTCGATATGCCGTGGTGCCACGCCGCTTTCGACAAAGGTCGGACAGGTCGACAGGCTCAGCGTTGGCTGGGCGATATACGCCGCCGGATTGGCCTTGAGGCGTTGGCGGAACAACTCGATCTCCGCCTTGCTCGCCGCAGGGCCGACCAGCATGCCGTAGCCACCCGCACCGTGCACTTCTTTGACCACCAGGTCTTTCAAATTCGCCAGCGTGTAGGCCAGGTCGTCTTTGTTGCGGCACATATAGGTGGGCACGTTGTTCAGGATGGGCTTTTCGCCCAGGTAGAACTCGATCATGTTGGGTACGTAGGGGTAGATGGACTTGTCGTCTGCAATGCCGGTGCCCACGGCATTGCAGATGGTCACATTGCCCGCCTTGTAGGCGCCCAAGAGGCCTGCGCAGCCCAACGTGGAGTTGGGGCGGAACACCAGCGGGTCGAGGAAGTCATCGTCCACCCGCCGGTAGATCACATCCACCCGACGTGGGCCGCGCGTGGTGCGCATGTACACAAAGTTGTCTTTGACAAACAGGTCCTGGCCTTCGACCAGCTCCACGCCCATCTGCTGCGCCAGAAAGGCGTGCTCAAAGTAGGCGCTGTTGTACATACCAGGGGTGAGCACCACCACCGTGGGCTCGGCCGTGGTGGCCGGGCTGCTGGCACGCAGAGTTTCCAGTAGCAAGTCCGGGTAATGGGCCACGGGTGCCACGCGGTGGGCACTGAACAGGTCCGGAAAGAGCCGCATCATCATCTTGCGGTCTTCCAACATATAGCTCACGCCGCTGGGCACGCGCAGATTGTCCTCCAGCACGTAGTACTCGCCGTGGCCTTGGGCGTCCGGCGCCCGCACGATATCGATGCCGGAGATGTGGGAGTAAATCTGGTGTGGCACGTCCACCCCCACCATCTCGGGCCGAAACTGGGCATTGCCCTCAATCTGTTCACGCGGCACGATGCCGGCCTTCAGTATGTCTTGGTCGTGGTAGATGTCATGAATGAAACGATTGAGGGCAGTCACCCGCTGCACCAGGCCTTTTTCCATGCTGGCCCATTCGTGGGCCGGAATGATGCGGGGAATCAGGTCAAAGGGGATCAGGCGCTCAGTACCCGCGCCGTCCTCATCTTTCTCACCATAGACCGCGAAGGTAATACCGACGCGGCGGAAAATCATTTCCGCTTCTTCGCGGCGCTTGGCCATCATGTCGCCAGGTTGGCGTGCCAGCCATTCGTCGTAGATTTTGTAGTGCTCTCGAATCTGCTTCCCATGAGTGAAAAAC
>NKIE01000263.1 GCA_002256055.1 Pseudomonas sp. PGPPP3
GCCGCTGCCGGCCAATGGCGTGCGCTTCGTCATGCCGCCGCGCCTGCGTCGTACCTTGGCCACTCATCCCTTGACCCGCGGCTGCTATCCGCTGGCCATGGGCTTTTACCCCGAAGCCAACGGCCACCAGATGCAGCGGGCGCAACCGGACGATTACCTGCTGATCTATTGCCGTGCCGGTGGCGGTTGGTTGGACGTTGGGGATGGACGATTAGCGGTTGGTGGCGGCGACCTCTTACTCTTGCCAAAAGGTCTTGCCCACGCCTACGGCGCCGATCCGCAGCGGCCCTGGACTCTGTACTGGGTGCACTTTGGCGGTGAGTTGGTGGCGGAGTTTTTGCGCCCGCTGGGGACTGCACCGATTCTCTCGATTGGCCTGCAGCCGCGCCTGCTGGCGGAGTTCGACAGCCTGCTCAATCTGCGTCGCCAGGGCCTGAGCCTGCCGCACTTTATCCATGCCGCCCAGCAGTTGCAGAGCCTGCTTAGCGGGCTGGCGGTGCTGCCGGCGCGGGCCACCTTGAAGTCCGGGCGGGTGTTGGATGTGGAGGCGGTGCAGGCGGTGATGCGCGCCCACCTGCACGGCAGCCTGCAACTCGACCAACTGGCGGCGCAGTTCAAACTGTCGCGCTTTCACTTCGCCAAGACCTACCGGGCGCTGACCGGGCGGGCGCCGATTCAGGACTTTATCCAGCTGAAAATGGCTCATGCCTGCCGGCTGCTGGACGAAGGTGTGGCGAGCATTGGCCAGGTGGCGCAGCAACTGGGCTACGAGGATATGTATTACTTTTCCCGCCTGTTCCGCCAGGTGGTGGGCATGGCGCCCAGTCATTACCGGGCGCTGCACAAGGGTTAAGGCCAGCACTTGCCTTGACTTGCCCGGGGGGCTTGTCTAGCGTGCCGCCTCCATTCTTTGCCCGAGGGCTCAGCCATGCACGCTGCCGATAACGTCAAACTTGAAGCCAGCTGGAAGGCGGCGCTGCAGGATGAATTCGACAAGCCTTATATGCGCGCTCTGGGGGAGTTTCTGCGGGCGGAGAAGGCGGCAGGCAAGGTGATCTTTCCGCCGGGGCCGCTGATCTTCAATGCCCTGAACTCTACCCCGTTGACGCAGATGAAGGTGGTGATCATCGGTCAGGACCCGTATCACGGGCCGGATCAGGCCCATGGCTTGTGCTTCTCGGTGCAGCCCGGAGTGCCGACACCGCCGTCATTGCTGAATATCTACAAAGAGCTCAAGCGTGACCTGAATATCGATATTCCCGCTCACGGTTGCCTGCAATCCTGGGCCGATCAGGGGGTGTTGCTGCTTAACACGTCGCTGACTGTGGAGCAGGCGAACGCCGGCTCCCATGCCAAAGCTGGCTGGCAGCACTTCACTGATCGGATTATCGAGGTGGCCAGCGAGCGCGGCGAACACCTGGTCTTTATCCTGTGGGGCGCCCATGCGCAGACCAAGGAGAAGCTGATCGACGGCACCAAGCACCTGGTTTTGAAGTCGGTGCATCCGTCGCCGCTGTCGGCCCATCGCGGCTTCATTGGCAATGGGCATTTCAGTCGAGCCAACAAGTTTCTCTTGCAGCATGGGCAGGCCCCGATCGACTGGCGCCTGCCCGTCCAGGCGTGAGTCTTACTGCAACATGCTCATGGCCGCCTCCATGGCGGCATTGAGGTCTTCGTCTTCGCTGATGTCCTGGCTCGGGTCCAGGCCCAGCTTGGCGAACGCCGGGATTTGGCTCCAGTCCAGCTTGGTGTAGGGGTGTTCGGTGCCGATGTAGCTCTGCAGCGTGGCGACCTGAACGATATCGACGTAATCGACCTTGGCCGAGTCGCGGCTGAAGTCCAAATACTGGCTGGGGATCATGGCGATCTGTTCTGGGAACTCCCAGGTGCGCAGGATCTTGTCGCCAATGATCGGGTGAATCTGCTCGATCACATGGTTGAGGCTGATGGAGTCGGACAGCAATTCGTTGTGGTCTTCGGCGTAGGTCAGGATCGGCAGGGCGCCAATCATGTGCACTAGGCCGGCGAGGGTCGCCTGATCGGGCAGCAAGCGGGTGAACTGCTTACACAGCACGTGGCAGATGCCGGCGATCTCGGTGCTTTTGTTCCACACTTCGCGCATCTTGTGATCAACCACGTCCGAGGTGGCCTGGAACATTTGCTCCATGGCCAGGCCGGTGGCCAGGTTGCAGGTGTAGTTGATGCCCAGGCGATTGATGGCCATCGACAGGTCGGTGATTTCCTTGTTAGTGCGCAGCAGCGGGCTGTTCACCACCTTGATGATGCGCGCGGTTAGGGCTGCGTCGTTACCGATCACCTTGCTCAGTTGCGGCGTGCCGATATTCGGGTCTTCGGCGGCTTCGCGTACTTTCAGGGCCACTTCCGGCAGGGTAGGCAGGACCAGGTCGTCGTTGTCGATGGCCTGGATCAGTTCCTGTTGGACTTTATCGGCAAGCTTGCTCATCTCGGTTCTCTTGTTCTGGCGGCTGCCCGTACAGGTTGTGCTGTGCGGGCCAAAGGGTTCTAGCGCTGAATTTCGCGGTCAGCGTCCAGAGTATAGGGTAGGTCGAGGCGTTGCAGGGCGGGGCCCTCCAGGCTGCCCAGGTGCAGATGGCCATCCAGCAGGGCATCTTCCTGAACCACGGCTAGCAACTCAACGCCGTCGCTGCTGCGGGCTGCGAGCACCACATCACCGACGCTGCTGCCATGCACTGGCGAGAACAATGGCGTCGCCACGCCTGGCACCGCGTCGCCGGCCAGGCTCAGGCGATACAGGCGGCGCTTGAGCTTGCCCAGGTATTGCATCCGCGCGACGATTTCCTGGCCGGTGTAGCAGCCCTTTTTGAAGCTGACGCCGCCGAGGGCCTGCAGGTTGATCATCTGTGGGATCAGCTGTTCGCGGGTGGCTCCGAACACTTGGCCTATGCCTGCACGCACTTGGGCCAGCAGCCAGTCGTTGAGTGGCGCTTCGCGCAGTTGGGTGACCAGTGTTGCGAGCAGAGACTCAGCCTGTGCGGCAGGTGCCCAGAGTTCACTGCGGCCATCGCTAAGGCGCACGGCGAGCATGTCACCTGCGTGTATCACGCTGTCCGCCGTGGTCGGCAGGTTCAGGCCGAGGCTTGCCAGCACGGCATCGCCGCCTTGCAGACCGATGCGTAGCCATTGCGCGCTTTCGTCGCTCAGCTTGGATTTGCTGAACGCCGCGTACTTCTGCAAGTCGGTCAGTTGGCTGTCGAGCAACTCACTGGCCATGGCCAGCAGGTAACCATCGCCTTGCTGAACAATGCGAAAGCTCGACAGCATGCGGCCCTTGGGGGTGCAGCGCGCGCCCAGGCTGGCAGTGTCGGCATTCAGGTAGTTGAGGTTGCAGGTCAGTTGACCTTGCAGGAACTTACTGGCGTCTGGGCCGCGCACGGCGAGCAGGCCTTCGTGGTTCAGGCGGCAGAAAAAGGCAGAGTCGGTGAAAACGAGGTCGGTCATTACTGATCGCTGGGCAAAAGTCAGGGTTGTCATCATAGAGTGCTGCCGCAGGCTTGTCAGCGGGTGCAGGCAAGCGCCGCGCCCCGCTATAATGCCGCTCTATTTCGAGGAGCGACTCCATGGTCGATACGACTGAACTCAACCGCCTGTTCTGGCACAGCCGCCGCGGCATGCTGGAATTGGATGTGCTGCTGGTGCCTTTCGTGCGCGAGGTGTTCGCCACGCTGGAAGAAGACGATCAGGAGCGTTATCGCAAGCTGCTGACCTGCGAAGATCAAGACATGTTCGGCTGGTTTATGCAGCGTGAAGTGCCGGAAGATCCGGATCTGAAGCGCATCGTCGACATGATCCTGGATCGTGTCCAGCCAAAGTAAGCCCTTCGAATGCCGCTGGCAGGCCTCGCGCCTGCTGCTGTGGCTCTATCTGTTGTGTCTTGGTTTGGCGTTGCTGGCCGTGAGCCTGGCCGCCATCCCCGTGTGGGCGCAACTGCTGGCCTGCGGGCTGGCTCTATGTCACGCGGCCTGGACCTTGCCCAGGCACATTCTGCTGACCTCCCCCCAAGCCTTTACTGCCCTGCGTCACGATGCGGCTGGCTGGCAACTGTGGAATGCCGCACAGGGCTGGCAGGCGGTGCAATTGCGCCCCGACAGCCTTGCGCTGCCGTGGGCGGTGGTGCTGCATGTTCGTTTGCCGGGCGAGCGCTGGGTGCGCGGCCTGTGCATCCCGCGCGATAGCTTGGCGCGGGAGGTGCATCGGCGTTTGCGGGTGCGCCTGAAGTTCAGTCGGCGTAGATGGCAGGCACCAGAATAGTGTCGCGTGCCTCGGGCAGTTGCTCGGGGTAATCGAGGGTGTAATGCAGGCCGCGGCTTTCATGGCGGAGCATGGCCGAACGGATGATCAACTCGGCCACCTGGGCCAGGTTGCGCAGCTCAATCAGGTCGCGACTGACCTTGTAGTTGCTGTAGAACTCGTCAATTTCATCCAGCAGCAGACGCACCCGGTGCTGGGCGCGCTGCAGGCGCTTGTTGGTGCGCACGATGCCGACGTAGTCCCACATAAAACGCCTTAATTCGTCCCAGTTGTGCGCAATGATCACGTCCTCGTCAGAGTCGGTGACCTGGCTGGCGTCCCAGCCCGGCAGGGTGCTGGGGATTTTGATCTGGGCCAGTTGTGCGCAGATGTCGGCGGCTGCCGAGCGGGCGTAGACGAAGCACTCCAGCAGCGAGTTGCTGGCCATCCGGTTGGCGCCGTGCAGGCCGGTGAAGCTGGTTTCGCCGATGGCATACAGGCCTGGAATGTCGGTGTGCCCGGCCTGGTCGACGACCACGCCGCCGCAGGTGTAGTGCGCCGCCGGCACCACCGGAATGGGTTCGCGGGTGATGTCGATGCCGCAAGTCAGGCAGCG
>NKIE01000264.1 GCA_002256055.1 Pseudomonas sp. PGPPP3
AGGCCGGCGGCATCGCCAAGCACGGCGCCAAGCTGGTTACCGCGGTGGCCTGCGCCAAGGTGCCGAAGTTCACTGTGATCATCGGCGGCAGTTTCGGCGCCGGTAACTACGGCATGTGCGGCCGCGCCTACGATCCGCGCTTCCTGTGGATGTGGCCTAACGCGCGAATCTCGGTGATGGGCGGCGAACAGGCTGCCGGCGTCTTGGTTCAGGTCAAGCGTGAGCAGGCCGAACGGGCCGGCCTGAGTTTCTCGGCCGAGGAAGAGGCAAAAATCAAGCAGCCGATTCTTGAGCAGTACGAGCATCAGGGCCACCCCTACTACTCCAGCGCCCGCCTCTGGGATGACGGCGTCATCGACCCGGCACAAACCCGCGACGTCCTCGCCCTGGCGCTGTCGGCCAGCCTCAACGCCCCGATCGAGCCGACCCGTTTCGGCATCTTCCGCATGTAAGGCGCTGCACATGACTGACTATCTGAACATTCAGCTGGAAATCGACCCGCGCGGCATCGCCACCCTGTGGCTCAACCGTCCGGAAAAGAACAACGCCTTTAACAGCGCCACCATCAGCGAACTGCTGCTGGCCCTGGATGCGGTGGGCGGTAACCCAGACGTGCGCCTGCTGGTGCTGCGCGGTCGCGGCAAACACTTCTGTGCCGGCGGCGACCTGGGCTGGATGCAGCAAGCGGCCGAACTGGACTTCAACGGCAATCTGGAAGATGCCCGTGCCCTCGCCGAGTTGCTGTACAACCTCTACCAGCTGAAAAAGCCGACTCTGGCCGTGGTGCAAGGCGCGGTGTTTGGCGGCGGCGTCGGCCTGGTCAGCTGCTGCGACATGGCCATCGGCGCCGACAACGCGCAGTTCAGCTTGTCGGAAGTACGCATCGGCCTGGCTCCGGCGACCATCAGCCCGTTCGTGGTCAAGGCCATCGGCGAGCGTGCTGCGCGGCGCTTCTCCCTGACTGCCGAGCGCTTCGACGGCCACAAAGCCGCCCAATTGGGCCTGCTCAGCGAAGCCTACCCGGCTGAGGAGTTGGAGGCGCAAGCGGACAGCTGGATCGCCAACCTGCTGCTCAACGGCCCACAAGCGCTGGTGACCTGCAAGGCGCTGTTCAACGAGGTCGGCGCCGGCGAACTGACCCCCGGCCTGCGCCGCTACACCGAAACCGCGATTGCGCGTATCCGTATCAGCGCCGAGGGCCAGGAAGGCTTGCGGGCGTTCCTCGATAAACGCAAACCGGCCTGGCAGGAGCAGCAATAATGGCGACCATCGACACCCTCTTGATCGCCAACCGGGGCGAAATCGCTTGCCGGGTAATGCGCAGCGCCCGCGACCTGGGCATCCGTACTGTGGCGGTGCACAGCAGCATCGACCAGCAGGCCCGCCATGTGCGCGAAGCCGACATAGCCATCGACCTCGGCGGCGCCAAGCCGGCGGACAGCTACCTGCTTGGCGACAAGATCATCGCGGCAGCCAAGGCCAGCGGCGCCCAGGCGATCCACCCAGGCTATGGTTTTCTCTCGGAAAACGCCGGCTTCGCCCGTGCCTGTGAGGCCGCCGGCCTGCTGTTTCTCGGGCCGCCCGCCAGCGCCATGGATGCCATGGCCAGTAAATCGGCGGCCAAGGCGCTGATGGAACAGGCGGCAGTGCCGTTGGTGCCCGGCTACCACGGCGAGGCGCAGGACGTGGAAACCTTCCGCGCCGCCGCCGCAGTGATCGGCTACCCGGTGCTGTTGAAAGCCGCCGCCGGTGGTGGTGGCAAGGGCATGAAGGTGGTCGAGCGCGAAAGCGAACTGGCCGAGGCCCTGCAATCGGCGCAGCGCGAGGCGCAATCGGCGTTCGGCGACTCACGCATGCTGGTGGAAAAATACGTGCTGCAACCGCGCCACGTGGAGATCCAGGTATTTGCCGACCAGCATGGCCACTGCCTGTACCTGAACGAACGTGACTGCTCGATCCAGCGTCGCCACCAGAAGGTGGTCGAAGAGGCGCCGGCGCCAGGCCTGTCGCCGGAACTGCGGCGCGCCATGGGCGCAGCCGCGGTCAAGGCCGCCCAAGCGATCGGCTATGTCGGCGCCGGCACCGTGGAGTTCCTGCTGGATGCCCGCGGGCAGTTCTTCTTTATGGAAATGAACACCCGTCTGCAGGTGGAACACCCGGTGACCGAGGCGATTACCGGCCTCGACCTGGTGGCCTGGCAGATCCGCGTGGCCCGTGGCGAAGCCCTGCCGATCACCCAGGAGCAGGTGCCGCTAATTGGCCACGCCATCGAAGTGCGTCTATACGCCGAGGATACAGAGCAGGACTTCCTGCCCGCCTCCGGCACCTTGAATCTGTACCGCGAACCCGCCGCCGGCCCCGGCCGTCGAGTGGACAGCGGCATCGTCGAGGGCGACAGCGTGTCGCCATTCTACGACCCGATGCTGGCCAAGCTGATCGCTTGGGGCGAGAACCGCGAGGAAGCGCGTCTGCGTCTGTTGAGCATGCTCAATGACACTGCCGTCGGCGGCTTCAAGACCAACCTCGGTTTTCTCAAGCGCGTGCTGGCTCACCCGGCGTTTGCCGCCTGTGAACTGGACACCGGCTTTATCGGCCGCCATGAGGCGCAGCTGCGCCCTGCCCCCACGCCGTTGCCGGAAGCCTTCTGGCAGATGGCCGGAGAAGCCATGCTGCTCAGCGAAACGCCGGCGCCCCGTGGCGATGATCCGCATTCGCCATGGAGCAGCAATCTTGGCTGGCGCGCGGGGCTGCCGCAGGAAATCAGCTTGCACCTCAGTTGCCAGGGCGAACGTCACTGGCTGCGCCTGCACCGCACGCCCGGCGAATCAGCCTACAGCGGTGAGCGTCTGCTGCACAAACAGGATGGTCTGCTCAGTAGCCATCAGCTGTTACGCCGTGGCCCGGCGCTGTTTATCGAATGGCAAGGCGAGCTGCGCGAAGTGCGCAAGGTCGACCCGATTGCCGAGGCCGAAGCCAGCCACAGCCATCAGGGCGGCCTGACCGCGCCGATGAACGGCAGCATCGTCCGCGTGCTGGTCGAGGTCGGCCAGAGCGTTGAAGCCGGCGCCACATTGGTGGTGCTGGAAGCGATGAAGATGGAACACAGTATTCGTGCGCCCCATGCCGGTATCGTCAAGGCGCTGTACTGCAGCGAGGGCGAACTGGTCAGCGAAGGCAATGCGCTGGTGGAACTGGAAGAAGCCAGCGCCTAGGCTGCGCCCCTTCCACATAGATTGGATCGGCGAGTCGTAGCCCGGATGCAATCCGGGGTGGGTTTTCCGCCGTTTCCCGGATTGCATCCGGGCTACGGTGTATTGGCTTGCGCGTTTTTGTAGGAGCGGCCTTGGCCGCGATAAATTGGAGATATGCATGTCCCTGCCAACCAACGTACGCCTGGTCGAAGTCGGCCCGCGCGACGGCCTGCAGAACGAGAAACAGCCGATCAGCGTCGCCGACAAGGTGCGCTTGGTCGATGACCTAAGCGCCGCCGGCCTCGGTTATATCGAGGTGGGTAGCTTTGTGTCGCCCAAGTGGGTGCCGCAGATGGCCGGTTCTGCTGAGGTGTTCGCGCAAATCCAGCAACGTGCGGGCGTGACCTACGCGGCGCTGGCGCCGAACCTCAAGGGCTTTGAAGATGCCCTGACCGCTGGTGTGAAAGAAGTGGCGGTGTTCGCCGCCGCCAGCGAGGCCTTCTCGCAGAAAAACATCAACTGTTCGATTAGCGAGAGCCTGCAACGCTTTGTGCCGGTGATGGAAGCCGCCCAGCAGCATGGCATCCGCGTGCGCGGCTATGTGTCCTGCGTGCTCGGTTGCCCTTATGAAGGCGAGGTCGCGCCGCAGCAAGTCGCAGCAGTAGCCAAAGAGCTGTTCGCCATGGGCTGCTATGAAGTTTCGCTCGGCGACACCATCGGCACCGGCACCGCCGGCCATACGCGCTCGCTGTTCGAGGTGGTCGGCCGTGATATTCCGCGCGACAAACTCGCCGGTCATTTCCACGACACCTATGGCCAGGCCCTGGCGAATATCTATGCCAGCCTGCTGGAAGGCATCAGCGTGTTTGACAGCTCGGTCGCAGGCTTGGGCGGTTGCCCCTACGCCAAGGGCGCCAGCGGCAATGTGGCCAGTGAAGACGTGCTCTACCTGCTCAATGGCTTAGGCATTCACACCGGCATCGATCTGGAGCAACTGATCGCTGCCGGCCAGCGCATCTGCAACGTACTGGGCCGGGACAATGGCTCGCGCGTGGCACGGGTTCGCCACGCCGCGCAGTAAACGCAACCTTCACCCTGTCATGCCTTGGAGAACCGCAATGCCGCAACCGCTCTGGACGCCATCCGCCGACAGGATCGCTGCCACCCGCATGACGGCGTTTCGCCTGTTTATCAACCAGCGCCACGACCTGGCGCTAGCCGACTACCCGGCACTGCACGCCTGGAGCGTGGCGCAGCGTGAGGCGTTCTGGCAGGCGATTGTCGATTTCTTCGATATTCGTTTCAGCACTCCGGCCACGGCCGTGCTGCAGGAAGGCTCGGCCATGCCCAGCGCCCACTGGTTTCCTGGCGCCACATTAAACTTTGCAGAGCAGTTGCTGCGCCGCCGCGATAACCATCCGGCGTTGGTTGCCATTGGCGAAGACGGTTCGCGGGAGCAATTGAGCTACGCCGAATTGGCCGCCCATGTTGCCGGCCTGCAACAACAACTCAAAGCCCTCGGTGTCGGCATCGGTGACCGGGTCGCGGCCTTTATGCCCAACACCTGGCAGACCGTGGTCGGCATGCTTGCCACCGCCAGCCTTGGCGCCATCTGGTCGAGTTGCTCGCCGGACTTCGGCACCCAGGGCGTGATCGACCGCTTCGGCCAGATTGAGCCCAAGGTGC
>NKIE01000265.1 GCA_002256055.1 Pseudomonas sp. PGPPP3
TGCGTTGACGTCGGCCTCATGGGTTTTGGTGTCAGGTCCGCGGGAGCAGGCCGCCAGTAGCAGGCAAGCCATCATCAGGAAGAACTGGCGCATGTTCAGGCTCCCATCCAGGGCAGTGACAGATAACCGGTGAGGACCACGGCGTTGAGCAAGTCGATGAGAAACGCCCCCACCAGTGGTACCACCATAAAGGCCTGGGGGGACGGGCCGTAGCGCTGGGTTACGGCCTGCATATTGGCAATGGCCGTGGCGGTGGCACCCATGGCAAAGCCGCAGAACGCGGCTGACATCACCGCGCTTTCATAGTCGCGGCCAACACTGCGGTACACCACCAGCGCGCCATACAGCAATACCAGCAGTAACTGTGCGCCGAGGATTAACAGCAAAGGGCCGGCCAGGCTGAACACGCTGGCCAGGCTTAGGGCCATCATGGTGATGGCGAGAAACAGCGACAGGTTGACCGACGACATCAGCTCGATGGCGTCGTCGTTCAGGCGCAGCCCGAACAGGTGGCCGAGGTTGCGGATCAGCACGCCATACAACATGCAGCAGAGAAAACTCGGCAGGGTAATGGCGCTACCGTCGAATATTTCTGCAGTGGCCTGGCCGGCGATGACCGCCACCAGGGTGGCCGCCAGCACCGGGATAAAGTTGCCGCTGGAAATCTGTGTGGCATCGCCGTCAATGCTGTGCACCACTTCGGCGGCATGGCCGCTGGCGTCGGCCAACTGATGACGGCGGATCAGCCATTGCGCCAGTGGGCCGCCGGCAATCCCACCGAGCACCAGGCCAAGGGTGGCGCTGGTCATCGACAGTTCCATGATCGACTGGATATTGCTCACTTCAGCGAAGCGTTCAGCATACGCCGCCCCCGTGCCATGGCCGCCGATCAGGGTGATGGAGCCCCCCACCAGGCCCATCAGCGGATGCAGGTCCAGGCCCCAGGCCATCAGCACGCCCAGGCCGTTCTGCAGCAGCAAAAAAGGGATCAGCACCAACACGAACAGCAACAGGCGTTTGCCGCCCTGACCGAGCAGGCGCAGGTCGGCGGACAACCCCACCGCGGCAAAGAACGCCAGCATCAGCACCGGCTTGAGGGTGACATCAAACTCCAGGCTGAAGCCCAGGGTGCGATTGGCGACCAGCATGGCCACGGCAAACGCCAGACCGCCGCTGATCGGCGCCGGGATGTTGTAGCGCGCCAGCGGCTTGATCAGGCGGTTGATCGCCATGCCAAGCAGCAGCACCAATACGGCCAGCACCAAGGTGTGTAGGGGTTGCAGGGTCACGATGAACTCCTTTTCAGGGGGCAGCGGCATGCCATCCGCCTAAGCCTAGTTGCTGGCTTGGGACTTAGGCCAGGCGTGCGTCCAGGCTGTTTTGCGCCAAGTGTTGAGCTTGCTCGCGGGTCATGCCGAGGCTGTCATACAGGGCCATAAAGTTCTCCGTCACATAGCCGCCGAAATACGCCGGGTCGTCGGAGTTGACCGTTACTTTCACGCCTTGTTCGAGCATCTGCAGGATGTTGTGCTGGCGCATGTCGTCGAACACGCAGAGCTTGGTATTGGACAGCGGGCACACGGTCAGCGGGATCTGCTCGTCAATCAGGCGCTGCATCAGCCGTGGGTCTTCGGCGGCGCGAACGCCGTGGTCAATGCGGCTGACCTTGAGCAGGTCCAGGGCCTGCCAGATGTACTCGGGCGGACCTTCCTCGCCGGCGTGGGCGACGGCCAGCAGGCCTTCGCTACGCGCTTTGGCGAATACTCTCTCGAATTTGCTCGGTGGGTGGCCCAGCTCCGAGCTGTCCAGGCCCACGGCAATAAATGAGTCGCGGAACGGCATGGCCTGTTCGAGGGTATCGAAGGCCGCTTCTTCGCTGAGGTGGCGCAGGAAGCTGAGGATCAGACCATGGCTGATGCCCAGTTGCCGCTGGCCATCCTGCAGCGCCTGGGTGATGCCATTGAGCACTACTGCAAAGGGGATGCCGCGGTCGGTGTGGGTTTGCGGGTCGAAGAACGGCTCGACGTGGATGACGTTCTGCGCCTTGCACTTTTGCAGGTAGGCCCAGGTCAGGTCATAGAAGTCCTGCTCCGTGCGCAGCACATCAGCGCCCTGGTAATAGAGGTCGAGGAACTCCTGCAGGTTATTGAAGGCATAGGCCTTGCGCAGGTTTTCCACATCGTCCCAAGGCAGGGCGATGCGGTTGCGTTCGGCCAGGGCAAACAGCAGTTCAGGTTCCAGGGAGCCTTCCAAGTGCAGGTGCAGTTCGGCTTTGGGCAGCGCGTTGAGCCAGTTATACATGGCAGGCGAGCTCGTTAGCGGCAATGGGTGGATTCTAAGCGCTGTTGGCCGTGAGTGGCGCTTCCGTTTGCGTGCTTTGTGGTTGGTTGTTTTTTGTTCAGGGGCTGGCAGGCGCTGGTGGGCGTGGTCTGTGGCCAGTCATCCCAGGCTTATCCACAGACTTGCCCACCTTAATTGGGGGCAACTGTGCAGGTTCTCCCAGTGCCTGGGAGTGCGCTGGTCGTTACCTTGAATTGGAAAAAAATAGTTAATTAATCAGTTGCTTATCATTGAGGCAGGGTTGCTCGCTGATACCTGAATGAAATTCGTACAGCCAGGCTTAGGCCTAGTCTGGCGTGTGCTGTAGACAGTCATCCCAGGGTTATCCACAGAAGGCTCCACAGAGATTGTGGGCAAAAGGCCAAGGTGGCATCTGCAGCTGTGGATGAGTAAGGGGCGGCGTAGAGTGCCGTTATCGGCGCTAACTGATGGTGTGCTCGGTGCGACGGGGTTGAAGGCCAGCTGCGATGGCAGTTCGGAGTGTTTGAGTGAAAAACATACAGTTCTCCCCAGGCCGCGCTACGGAAGGCTCACAGCGGCCTGTGCAAGGCTTGTCCACAGTTTTGTCCCCAGCCATTGTGGGCAACTCGCGGGATTGACGGGTGTGCGTGATGGGCCTCGGTAAAACCTCTGGCTTGTGCTGAAAATCCAGTAAAAACAGGTATTTATCATGATTTATAACCGTGCAGAAGGCGTCTGGTTGAAAACTGATCAGTCTCCCGCAGGCCCCGTCAGCTATGCCTGTTGGCGGACTGCCCCAAGGTTATCCACAGTGCTGTGCACCGAATTTGTGGGCGCTTTGTTGAGTGTGTGTTGGGGGAGGGGCAGTGCTGCGCTCAACGCCATCCTACGAGTGGGTTTCAACGCTATCGCTCAGAGGGTGTCAGGGCTACGCGGGCCAACGGCAGCTAGTTATCCACATCATCCAGTTGCAGCTGCACGCGGCCGCGACTGATGTCGGCCAGCAGGTGTTGCAGGGCGGGCAGATGCGCGGGCGGGATGGCCAGCTCCAGCCGTGCACCTTCGCCATCGTAGTGTTCGGCCTGCAGCAGGGCGTCGAGGCGGGCGAGTTGTGCTTTGAGCAGCGGCAGTTCAGCAAAGTACAGGTTGCAGTGGCCGCTCAGGCGTTGCACCAGCTCCAATGCTTGGCCGCCTTGCAGGCACTTGGCGGTGCTGCCGCCATAGGCGCGGGCCAGGCCGCCGGTGCCGAGCTGGATGCCGCCGTACCAGCGGGTGACGACGACTGCGACCCGATCGAACCCCTGGCCTTCGATGGCCGCCAGCATCGGCCGCCCCGCTGTGCCGCCGGGTTCGCCGTCATCGCTGCTGCGGTATTGATTGCCGACCTTCCAGGCCCAGCAATTGTGCGAGGCGCTGGGGTCGCTGGCCTGCTGGATAAAGGCCTGGGCCTCGGCCGCGCTGCTGACAGGCGCGGCGAGGGCGAGGAAGCGACTCTTGCGAATCTCTTCCTGATGCGTGCAGGGCGCCCCGAGCGTGTAGGCCATCAAGCCTGAGCGGGTGGTGTCAGGCCGCAACCCTTGAGGATGATTTGAATCAGGTTGTCGGTGGCCTTGGCGAAGTCTTCTTTGGTCTGCTTCTTGCGCCCGGTCAGGCGGCTGATCGAACTGGAGAAGTCGGCGTAATGCTGGGTGCTGCCCCACAGCAGAAAGATCAGGTGCACGGGGTCGACCGGGTCCATCTTGCCCTGGTCAATCCAGGCCTGGAACACCGCAGCACGGCCACGGAACCACTCTTGGTAGTCCTGGTTGAAGTGCTCAGCCATGCACTCGCCGCCGCTGATCACCTCCATGGCGAAGCTCTTCGAGGCCAGCGGCTGGCGCCGTGAGAACTCCATCTTGGCGCGGATATAACCGGCTAGGGCAGTGGCCGGATCGTCCTCGGCGCACAGGTTGCTGAAGGCGCTGTCCCACAGGTTGAGGATGTTGCGCATCACCTCGACATACAGCCCCAGCTTGCTGCTGAAGTAGTAGTGCAGGTTGGCCTTGGGCAGGCCAACACGCAGGGCGATGCTGTTCATGCTGGTGCCCTTGTAGCCATGCACGGCAAATTCTTCGGCAGCAGCCAGCAGGATGGCCTCTTCGTTCTTCTGGCGAATGCGCCCGGTGGTTTTCACGGCGGTGCTGGTGGACGGCGTTTCGACAGACATGGTGTTTGGCTCTGAGCGGATGGCAACGTACGCGCATTGATACCTGACGCGGCCTACTGGGGCAAGGCTTTGCGGCTAAAAACCTGACCGTTGGTAGCGTGCGTGTGAGCGCGGTCAGGTTTTTCGTGCGGGGGCACTGTCAGTGGCTGGCGGCCAGGGCTTCGAGGAAGCTTTCCAGCACCAAATGGGGGCGTCGGCCTTTGCGCGTTACCGCCGCCAGGCTGACCTCGTAACAGCGTGAATCGGCCTTCAGTGCCCGCAGGCGACCCTGCTGCACCCACGCGCTGGCGTAGTGATCGGGCAAGTAGCCGATATAGCGCCCGGTCAGCAGCAGGAAGGCCATGCCTTCGCGGTCCGAG